>DASVMB010000256.1:0-5867 GCA_036384575.1 Bacillota bacterium | reverse complement strand
CCTCGATCGATTCCGGCCGGGGCGGTCTTTACCACCGAGAATCCGCGAGTGGTTCGTCTAACCCAAGGCGTGATGGCCAAGGTGAACTTCGGTGTCAAGCTTCCTCCAGAGCAGCCGCTGGTCCAGGATTCCCCGGTCTCGCAAGCGGCAGCCGCACCGCCTGAGATCCCGGAACCGGAGATTCAAGCGCCCGCGCTTCCCGATGCTCCGGCAGTTGCGGAGTCTGAACCGCCTGCCCCGGATGTTCATGTTTCAACGCAAAAGGGATTTAACAATGGCTCTGTCTTGATCACGATGGAAGGGGCTGAAATTCTTCCGGGAATTGACGTCAAACTTATCGGTTCGGGAGAGACCACGATTTCCGGGACTATCATCAACAATCAAACGGGGAAGATGGAAGCTTTCTTTGACCTCAAGGGCCAGCCGGAAGGGACCTATAACTACTATATCTTTTATCCGGACGGCCATTCCGTCAAATTGGGGAGTGACTTTGAAGTCCGTAAATTTTCCCCGGAACTTTTCCATCCCCAGACGCTGGTGCCGGTCTATTTTGATCTGAACAAATCAAATATTCGCGCCAACCAAACCGCCAACATCGCGAAAGATCTGGTGACCCTTCTGAAAAATCCGGGAGCCGGCATCATCTTGGGCGGATATACCGATTCGCGGGGCAGTGCCGTATATAATCTGGGTCTTTCACTGCGCCGGGCCACCGCAGTCAAACAATATCTGGTTGAGCATGGGGTTAAGCCCGAGCAAATCGTGATTTACGCCTATGGCAAGGAACTTGCCAAACAAGGAACAAGCGAAAATGTCTGGCAAAACGACCGCAGGGTTGATGTGATCATCTATGAGGATAAGCAATGATCCATCATTGACATTGTATTTGTTGGGAGAAAGAGGTCGCCCCGGGGCGGATAAGGGTAGAATATGAACCCCTTTCGTTGGGTAATATTATAAAAACTCTAAATCCGTCAAGGAGCACCAGTGTCTACCGCCATCGGCACCAGCGTTCCCAGGAAGGAAGCCCCGGATAAGGTAACCGGAAATGTCAAATATAACTCCGATCTCTCCAGTCCCGATCTGCTCCACGGCTGGATGGTGACGAGCTTGTATGCCCACGCTAATATTAAGTCGATTGATACCTCCGCGGCGTTAAAAGCTCCGGGGGTAAAAGCCGTGATTACCGGGGATTATTTCCCGGCAATGATCGGAGTGCTCCTGGCGGATCGGCCGCCCCTCGCCATCGGGAAAGTCCGTTATTTCGGGGAACCGCTCGCAGTAGTCGTGGCCAATAGTGAAGCCGAGGCGCATTATGCGGCCGATCAGGTCATGGTTGAGTATGAACCGTTAACAGTGGTAAATTCCCCGGGAGATGCCGTTCAAAGCGGAGCGCCCCTCGTCCATGAACAACTGGGTTCCTACACGACGATCGAAAATACGGTTTACCCGGAACCCGGTACCAATATCGCGCATCGCCAAAAGATCCGCAAGGGCGACATGGCCCAAGGTTGGGCGGAGAGCGAAGTCATCATCGAAGGAAGCTATAAACTTCCCCAATCGGATCACGCCGCCATGGAGACCCGATCGGCCCGGGCCCGGATTCAGCAAGACGGGACGGTAATTATTCATTCCTCCTCCCAGGCTCCTTTTATGATTAAGACCATTATCAGCCGTACTTTTCATGTTGGGGTAGGGAAGATCATCGTCAATACCCCGCTCGTGGGCGGGGCCTTCGGCGGCAAGACCAGTGTCCAATTGGAACCCATCGTCTACCTCGCTTCCAAGGCTGTGGGCGGCCGTCCGGTGATGCTGGCCAACACCCGTGAACAGGATATGGCGAGTTCACCGGTACAAATCGGAGTGGAAGCCCGGGTGAAACTCGGAGCCACCCGGGCGGGCAAGTTGAAAGCGGCAGAGATGACATTCTTGATCGACGGCGGCGCCTATACCGATTCCGCGTCGATTATGGCCAAAGCCATCGCTGCCAACTGTACCGGGCCATATAATGTGGAAAACCTCTGGTGCGATTCCTTGTGTATTTATACCAACCACACCTACGCCACGGCATTCCGGGGGTTTGGACATACGGCCTATACCTTTGCCATGGAACGGGCCATGGAAAAGATGGCCTACGCCCTGGGAATGGATCCGTTTGAGTTTCGACTCCGAAATGTCCTGGTTCCGGGAAATCTCTCCCCGACTCAGGTCCGGATTACCCAAAGCAACTTCGGGGATTTGGGCAAGTGTCTCCAGAAATTGAAGGAATTGAGCCATTGGGACGAGGGTCGCCGTACTGAAACCGGCGGGTCTAAAGTGAGAGCCAAGGGGCTCAGCTGTTTTTGGAAGACCTCCAGCAGCCCGACAGATGCCATCTCTGGCGTTATTCTTATCTTGAATGCCGATGGTACCATCAATCTACTGTGCGGGGCGGTGGAATGCGGCCAGGGAACTAAGACCGCCGTAGCCCAGATCCTCGCGGAAAAGATGAAGATGCTGCCGGATCAGATCCATGTGGCCATGGAGGTAAATACCAGACAAAATCCGGATCACTGGAAGACCGTGGCCAGTATGAGCACATACATGGTGGGACGGGCAGTGCTGGAGGCAGCCGATGATGTGATCCGCCAAATAAAGGATGTGGCTGCGGCGGTGATGCGCTGCCCGGTAGAAGATTTGGATGTCGCCGGAGGGAAGGTTTTTCTCCGCGATGACCCCGCCGTTTTCATCGAATTCAAGGATCTGGCTCACGGCTATAAATACCAGGATGGCAATGGTATCGGCGGGCAAATCATGGGTCGGGGCAAATTCATCATGCGCCATTTGAACCCCCCCGACCAGGAGACCGGAAAAGGGAAACCCGGCCCGGGCTGGACGGTCGGAGCCCAAGCCGTAGAGGTCGAGTTTGATCAGGAAGACTTCACTTACCGGATTCTTAAGGCAATCACCGTGGTTGATGCGGGAAAGGTCATCAATCCCATGGGCGCCCGGGGGATGGTTACCGGCGCAATGAGCATGGGACTCGGTTACGGAAGCCGGGAGGCGTTATCCTACAGTGACTCGGGAATATTACAGAACCCGCAGTTCCGGATGTATAAGCCGCTTAGGTATGGAGAGGTTCAAAACTATGTGGTCGAATTCATCGAGACTCCCGAACTCGATGCGCCATACGGTGAGCGCGGTTTGGGCGAGGAGGGGATACTGGGCATGCCATCCGCTCTGGCTAACGCCCTTTCCACCGCCGCACAGGTTGAATTGAATGAGCTGCCCTTGGTTCCGGAACGAATTTGGAAAGCGAAAGGGGGCCCGTTAGGTTGATCATCGAAGAATGGCTCCAGTCAAATCTATGCCGTTGCACAAGTTACGGAGAGATTCAAGCCGCAGTGAAGCCGTTTTGATATACGAGAGAAGCCATCGAAGAACAGGTATACCATACTCTACGAATCAATCAACTCGGGATGGGTTATAAAAATTGGGAAATGTTCAGAGATTCGGTGCGACAGTCTGCTTGAGACTGTGGTAAAGGGTTAGAATCTCCCGGAGGTGATAGTTAAAGACGATACTGGTTTCATCGTCCCGGACTGCACCGGGGTGTAAATGCTCCCAGCCGAAACTTTTTTGTAGCTCGCGGGCGCCGGATTCATTCAGATTGGAACCCGGATTCATTTGGGAGAGAATCACCAGGAGCTTGGCAATTCGATTCAAAGCGCCAAAGGCTTTTTGAATCCCGGGGATCTCTTCCGCATTCCTTAATTTCCGTAACTTACTGTCCGCACAGGAAAGCTCCAATAATTCATTCCCCTTGGCAAGTTCCTGCTCATACTCGATTAAGCCTACGTTTTGGCCATCAATGAACAGATGATATAGGATCTGTTCTGTTTTGGCGATCAACTCGGTGATGATGCGGCGGATTCTCCTGATATAATCCGGAGGGAAAAACAAATAATTAACGACAACTGCCACTGTGATGCCAATAAAAGTATCCAGGATCCGGTTGATGCTGTATTGTACGGGGTTCTTGCCGCCCAAGCTCACCATGATGGCTATGAAAACCACTCCGGCAATGGATATCGGTTTACGCCATCGCAACAGATTACAGAAATAAATGACAGCAATCATTCCCAACCCGCAAATAATGGCGCTTCCCGGCTTGATTAAGGCGCCAATCAAACCAATTACCGCCCCGATGAAGGTACCCGCCATCCGGTTTTTTCCGGCTTTGATCGAGTTGGTCAACGAATTCTCCATGGAGATGATGGCGGCAATCGCCACAAAAAAGGTAAATTCCAGTCTGGCGACTTTCGATATGACCACGCAGATGAAGACCGCCAAGGCGGTTTTGAGATTTCGTAATCCAATTCGTGCCAATTTTCTGCTTCTTTCTTATTTATCTCAGGTGTGTTCCTGATGGGTGCTATTTTTCTCCGAAGGATTATTTTATAAACCCAATCCGGGTTGGAGCTTTTACTACGGATGCGAGGCTTCGGGTATATTTCGCCGGGGATACGCATAGGGTTACCTTGCCGGAAACTCGATCGGGGGTGGTAACCTTGAAAAATATGAGTACGGTAATCTTTTGGGGGGCATTGTGGGGGTTGGCCGAAGCCACTCTCGGCCATCTGTTGCACATTTGGGCCTTGCCCGTCGGTTGGCTGATCTGGTTTCCCTTGGCCTTTGGCTTGATGGGGGCGGTCTATCGCCGCACCAAGCAACCGCTTTTGGTTTTCCTAACTGCTATGGTGGCATCAGCAGTGAAGCTGATCGACTTTCTGATGCCCGTCCGCCTCGATTATGTGATTAATCCGGCAGTATCGATTGTTCTGGAAGGCCTGGCGGTTAGCGTCGCTTATCAATTGGGACTGTTACATGGAGCCAACCGGAGCGTGTTTTGGCAGATTGCAGCCATAAGTTTTTTATGGCGGGTACTATATTTCGGGTATCTCTTCCTTATGTCGGAAATGTTTCTCCGAGTATCGCCACTTCGCGGGATCCAACCGGCGGCCGAGTTTTTCCTGCTTGAAACTGCCGCAAATGCCCTCCTCATCTACGGGATGATGAAAATGCCCGTCAAACAGCGAGCCGGGGTTACCTGCCCTCTCACTCCCCATCCCGCTCTATCGTTGGGATTATTGACGATGGCTTGTTGGATCCAGTGGATCTGGTAGCGTAAGAATAATTATTCTCTTTCGTGACTTTCGCGCGAAAAAAGACGGTTTAATTAACCGTGAAACACACCAAAGTGCACGAAAGAATGAGGACGGTTAAGCTTTTTAATTGAAGCATTTTTATCTATCATAAGCAAAAGGTTTCCGCATTTTGGGCTAACAATTGCCTGAAGAGAGACATTTCGTGTATTTCGTGATTTTCGTGGTTAAAAAGTTCTATCTGTAAACCTATCTTATTACAACGAAACACACAAAAGGCACGAAAATGGGAATAGCCTTAATTGCAGCATGGATTTTTTTGTGACTTTCGCGCGAAAAAAGACGGTTTATTAACCGCGAAATCCACTAAAGTACACGAAAAATGACCGTGAAAGGATGATTATAATACTTGAGTGAGATCGAAGCCGTGGTCGTAGCGGCGGGGCTTTCCTCCCGGGCCGGTGGATGGAAGCCGGGGTTCAAAATCGGGAACTTCACCGTCATTGAGCGCTGTATTTTGGGGATGGTTCCGTTTTGTTCCCGGGTTATCGTAATCGGGGGCGCTCAGTTTCACCGGCTCCAGGGGCTGCTCACCAAGGAGAAGTATCCCATGGTGGAGTTGTTTTACAACCGTGATTACCGGAAAGGAATGCTCGCTTCGGCCCGGGAAGGGTTTCGGCGAGTCAGGACGGACCGGTTCTTTTTTATCCCCGGCGATTACCC
>DASVMB010000255.1:0-3772 GCA_036384575.1 Bacillota bacterium | reverse complement strand
TGAAGGTATGTGTTCCTCCTCCAACTGGCCGTTTGCAGATGCTTACGGTTACATGATCCTAAAGTGTCCGTCCTGTCCCAACCGGCGGATTTTTTCAGCTGCGGCCTTACAGGAAAGGCTTGTTTGGCGCTGCCCGGAATGTGGAAATCAATTAAACCTAAACCTGGAACGGGTTTCCGTCAGATACCCCGCGGGCGCTTTTGACAACGAACGATACCAATGAACCGTATGACAAATTTCCAGGAACAGTGCGATTCGTACCGGTCACCTGTTACTGGGAAGTAATAACTGTATTACTGACCTTGATTAATTTGGCTTCAACCTTGCCAAAGGATGTATATTTGCGGATCAGAAACGGCAATCGTTGAGCATCTTGGGCTACCAGCACAGTAATTCGATCAATAGGATCATCGATTTGATAGTACCGGTTATAGAGACCGGACTCTAATTTAATTGCCGTTTTTCCCGGGGTAACTATAAAATTAACTGAGGCAATCGTTCCATTGGAATAAAAGTATAATTGGTTGGCGCCCACATTAAACTGGTATTTTCTTAGAAAAAACTGGAGTGAGGCTGCATCCTGAATGTAACCGGGGAGTTTTATCAAACTGGATTCAATGTTTCCGTCGGGGTGGGTAACCTCCCGGGTGGCAACCGCCTTGGCGTAATCGAAACGGACTTCCTCGATGGTGATCCCATCGGACTGTTGAACCTCGCGGTGTAAAGCCACGGGATATAATCCATCCAAATCTAGAGTCAGCGCCTCTGTCTCCTGGTATTTCGCCACCCGGTTGACCAATCCTATCGTTTCCATAGATAGCTGGACATTTAATACCGGACGGTTATTCAGCTCATCCCGGGACAAGATTTTTACGGTTTGAACGGCTCCATGAAAGATATTTTGCACATAAACATTGTATTGCAATACTTCTCCGACTTGGGGAAGATAGTTATTTGCGCCGGGCATGGGATTTGCTTGTGCCTGTATAATACAACCCCAAGTCATTACCAACAATAAGAGCAGCAGCAATCCGGCTTTACGAAACACGGATCACATTCCCCCCTGCAGCCTTGTATAGCCGGTTGGCTACTGCCAATCCGACTCCCTGAGCAGAGATTCCCTCGATATAGATAATATCGGCAGCCAGTTGATCACAAAATCTTAATAAATCGTAAATACGGGCCGCAACCATGGCGGGATCGTGCCGCGATCCCAGATCCAATACAAACTCGGTATTGTAATCCTTGAGATTTTCGGTGGTCCCGAGCACCACCGGCCGAAGACCCGGTTTTTCACCCTTGGCGGCGGCCAATAGTTGATTGATATGTGCCACAACTTTGCGGTTGTCGATGCCCTCGACTAAAAAGGCCGGAGCCTGGGGGGCGTAATGGCGATACTTCATACCCGGGGCTTGCGGTCGTTCACTTGGCACTGCCGGGTTGGATACCTCTACCGTTTCATTCAGTACCGCCTGGAGCATCTCCCGGGTGACGGAACCGGGACGCAAGATCAAGGGATGCTCGGCGGCCAGTGTCAATACGGTCGACTCAATCCCCGCATTGCAGGGCCCGGCATCGATGATCATCTCGATCTTTCCCGCCAGATCGTCCACTACATGGGAGCCTTTGGTAGGACTGGGTTTACCGGAAAGATTGGCGCTGGGAGCGGCAACGGGAATATCGGTAAGGCGCAGTAACTCACGGGTTACCGGATGGGATGGCATGCGTACCGCCACCGTATCCAAACCGGCCGTAGCAACTGCGGAGACTGTCGGCTGTTTGGGAAAAATGATGGTTAGCGGGCCCGGCCAAAAAGCTTCAATCAACCGAAACGCCTTGGGACAGATCTCCGCAGCAAGTTCCAGTAACTGTTCCACCCGCCAGATATGCAGGATTAGGGGATTATCCCCCGGTCGTCCTTTTACTGCAAAAACGCGCCGCATCGCGTCGTCATCGGTACAAACCGCACCCAGGCCGTATACAGTTTCAGTCGGAAAAGCCACCAGACCGCCGTTTTGTAAAATCCGGGCCGCTTCACTCAGTCCGTTCCGGCGGGTACCGGTTATAGTCAAAATCCTGGTTTCCATTGAGATATCGCATCCATAGTGAATCCTAATTTTTCACGCACCGGCGTGCCAGTTAAAAAACGGAGTTTTTCGTACAATTTTCAATATAGATCTATTTTACCCCAGATAATTTTTTCCTGCACGATATCGAATAAACTTTCCCTCTCCAAACTGTCTTTTTTGCACCGCTATAACCAGCTTGAGATGAGACCGGTAAATTTTAGTTAAAAAGGACTGGTCATCTATCTGCACCTCGTTCAGTATATAACCTCCGGCGGCACGAGGCGAAGATTGCAGGTAAAATTTAATGCCGGTTGGATAAAAAACGACTATTTACAGCATCAAAAATCAGGTGTATGCTTAAATATAACAAGTCCCAGTTTTAAACATTTCAAGTCGTATTTGAGTCATAAAATTCATGATGAGTGAAACATATCTGAGAGATCGTTCATAAAATCCTCTGATGCTCAATCAGGCTTTTGCCGATATCATAAGTAAGATGTTTGAATCTAAAGGGGGGAACAAATCATTTTAGTACCTTATGCGTAGCGAAGTAGCCTCGTCCACATCAATCCGTTGTGAATGTTCAAATCACTTAGGAGATGAACAATATGAGGAGGCTACCTCCTAGTAAGTTCGATTTACTGAATTTCTCTGTTCCCGATGAACCTGATAATTGTTCGACCAACTTTTTATTACATCGTAGTACGAGTACGATCTTGGTGGATAACCCTCTAGACCCTAAAATGCTCGTGGTTTCGTATCCGACTGATTCTCCCCCGCCAATGTACTTCATTTACGGTAAGGCCGAAAGACCCCTAAGCATTCAACGTCTATTACAGGAACTTCAAACCCCAACCGATTTGGTCGTTCCCAACTCCATGTTGAACATGGTCAGCCATTATTGGCCAGTGCGTTTCTCTGTACCCGTGATGTTTTTGGCCGCCCCGAAAGGTCATTGGCAACCTCAAACTCCAACCAATTACCCGGTACGACTCTTAACGGAGAACGATACCCCGCAATTAGCTCGGAATTTCAGTGATGACCCTTGGCTCTGGGAGTTCTTCTTCACCCCGGATCAATTGATCCGCGAAGGCATGGCGGTGGGAGCCTTCGTTAACGGCCATCTGGCCTGTGTGGCGACGACCCTTGCCTTCACCGAACGTTATGTGGAACTTGGGGTAGCGACCGGACCGGAATATCGCGGGCTCGGACTGGCGCTGGAATGCTGCCGGGCATTGAGCCGAATACAATACGAGCAGTTCGGACGGTTGCCTTGTTGGCGAACCCAGGTGCATAATGTGGCTTCCTGGAAAGTCGCCCTGAAACTCGGCCTTGAGGAGTTAGATAGGAGCGAGAAATACCTTTTCCTCTCCAACTACCAACATGTGGGAGCCTATGCTGCAATGGTGGCTCCTTAAGAAGGATAAAATATCAAAACGGACTACGTTCTTGCGTAGTCCGTTTTTTTACGGCTTTCAATATTTCCGCGCGCGCCAAAGATTCATCACTTCTTCAGGGCTGTCTCGATCCCTTTTTTAAAGATGAAAATTACAATCGTGAAGGCGGCGATGGCATCCGCCTGCCACCAACCGGAAAAATAGTTGATGGAGAGACCGGCGAGCAGTACAAAGGAGACGATCAGATAACTTCCGGCCCCCTGTAACTTGTTGAAGCGCTTCTGAAACTTATTACCCTGGCTATCG
>DASVMB010000254.1:0-2775 GCA_036384575.1 Bacillota bacterium | reverse complement strand
GTTCAGCCGTTACGAAGTACGGGCAAAAACATATGAAGAAGGAAAATGCATCGACCCCGATCCATTGGTGGTACAGAAATATGTGAAAAAGAATCCTACCGTTCATGGGTTCGAGGCTTTTGCCGGCACTTTAAACCAGGATTATCTGGCAACCTACCCGATAATGCCGGGATGGAAAGCTCCGACTCAAAATCCATGCACGGTTTTTCGCCAGATATTATTGCGGGGAGGAAATTTGGAAGCGGAACTGGAGCGGTTGAACCAGTACTGGAATAAGAAACTGGATGAATACTACCGGCAACATCCCCAAGTTAAGCGGGGGTTGAATATTTATCCCCATTTTAACCGGATCACCGGAAATATGGGGGCACCATTGGTTAAACCCGGGTTTAGTATACCCAGGGGGAATTAGGCAAGAGGCATCGCGCCCAATGGGCGCGCGGCAACAGGCAACAGGCAACACTGTTAGGCTTATGACTTCGGACTTTAGACGGTACGACTTTTTGACAGGAGGAAAAAACATGGAACGGGATCGAACGGTATCGGCCACGATACGTCTGATTATCGCGGATGATATGTTGCCGATTCGGGAGTATCTCAGTTTGGTCTTGAGTCATGAACCGGATATGCAGATTATTGCGGCGGTTGGTACCGGAGCCGAAGCGGTGGAAAAGGCGTTCTCCGCGACGGGTTCGGATCATCCGGATGTCATATTGATGGATCTGGAGATGGAGACTCCGCGAGCCGGGGTTGAGGCCATTCATACCTTAGCCCGTAAGGCCCCGGAGATCCGCTGTGTGGTCTTAACTCATTTCAGTGACGATGATACCGTATTTGCCGCCTTTGAGGCCGGTGCCACCGATTATGTACTCAAAGACGCTTCCGCCGCCGAGATTCTGGAGGCGGTTCGGGCTGCCGCCCGCGATATGTCGCCGCTTCGGCCGCAGATTGCCAGGATGATCCGGAGCGAATTCCGGGCAATGCGTTCGGAGCGGGCGTTACTTACTGCAACGCTGAATATTGTATATCGCTTGACTCCTACTGAGTTGAATCTGCTACGGCTGCTTGCCGAAGGCAAGAGCCGTAGCGAGATTGCACAGCTGCGGCACGTGGAGGCTTCAACGATCCGGACTCATGTGGGAAACATTTTAAAAAAATTCGGTGAGAGCTCGGTCGGAGATGTTGTGGATCGATTGCGCCGCTTGGGAATATTTGAGATCTTCACGACGAATCATGATTCGGAATAGTGGCACCGTATCCGCCGAAGCTTAACAACAACAGCATGAGAATCAGGAAAAGCATGAAGCCGTATCTGCCGAAGCTTAACAACAACAAGATGAGAATTAGAAACAGCAGGTAAGGATTGGCGCGAGCGCGCGAAGGTTTAGAGTTCATGGTAGCCATCCTCTCGGCCCGATGGGTCTGTTCTCCAGTGGTTTGATGATACGAATTGTTGATGGATGGAAGTCGGAATCAACCGTTTCGTGAAAGTTATTTTCGCCACCGGGGGAATACTATAGACTATTGGCGCTTTTTTCCGTTCGTACCGGGCTGGAAGTATTTTCAAGCAAGCTCCTGTCCTGAGGAGGAATGGCCCTTATGAACGGGGATATACGATTGTGTTCTTTGGTTTACAATTTGGTAAAAAACCGAATGGTTTGGAAATCGGGTTATATCGGGGGACCCCGTTTGTTACAGGCTTTATCCACTTTTGACATTGTAAAGTCACGGAAGTTTTTTTGATATGTCCCTAAAAACCGGAATGTGCCGGTGTAATTTTAAACCTTATCGAGATATTTCCATTTCAACGCATTAGGTTACGTTTATTTAATCCAAAATGGGAATAATAATGAAGAGGTTCTCTTGCAAAACCTATTTCAGATGTTAAAATTGTTTTTAGAAATCAGCACTCGCTTTCAGTGAGTGCTAACAATAAACGCAGTAAGGAGGGATATTATGAATATCAGACCATTGGGAGAGAGAATCGTTTTAAAAGTTTTGGAAAGCGAAGAAAAGACAAAGAGCGGGATTGTACTTCCCGATACCGCCAAAGAGAAACCGCAGATGGGTGAGGTTATGGCGGTAGGTAACGGCCGTATTTTGGATAATGGCCAAAAGGTAGCCTTGGAAGTCAAACCGGGCGACAAGGTGTTGTTCGCGAAATATGCCGGGACCGAGGTCAAGCTGGACGGCGAAGAGTACATGGTTTTAAAGGAAAGCGATGTTTTAGCCATCGTGAATCAGTAATAACCAATAACTTAAAGAAGGTGAGATTATGGCAGGAAAACAGATTGTATTTGATGAAGAGGCCCGCCAGGCTTTACAACGCGGCGTCGATAAATTGGCAAATGCCGTTAAAATTACCCTGGGTCCCAAAGGCCGTAACGTAGTACTGGAGAAGAAATACGGTTCTCCGACCATTACCAATGACGGCGTGACCATCGCCAAAGAGATCGAACTCCCGGATCCATTTGAGAACATGGGAGCGCAACTTGCGAAAGAAGTCGCGACCAAAACCAATGACATCGCCGGAGACGGCACCACTACCGCCACTTTGCTTGCCCAGGCCATGGTTCGCGAAGGCTTGAAGAATGTGGCTGCCGGCGCAAACCCGATGATTTTGAAACGGGGTATTGAAAAAGCCGTTCAAGTCGTGGTTGAGGAGATCAAGAAAGTCAGCCAGCCGGTTGATAGGAAAGAAGCTATTACTCAAGTGGCTACCATCTCCGCGGCGGACGAAGAGATCGGGACACTGATCGCCGAGGCTATGGAGAA
>DASVMB010000253.1:0-7792 GCA_036384575.1 Bacillota bacterium | reverse complement strand
ACCTTTTTCAAAAGTGGGGCTAAAATTGTGTGAAGTCTTCCCCCAAATGGAGTATCGTTCACCAAGTATGTCCAGGTGGCCGACGGTCCCCGCAAGCCTTCCCGGTCCAGGTCAATCCCTTCTGCCGTAATGTTTACCCGGCCAAGAGCGGCAATGATCTCCGCATCGATTCGGCATTCCAAATCCAGATAAGCTTCCCAGACCGATTTATTGAATTCATCCAGAGGGACTTTTCCGGCTAGTTGCACCAACGGCACCCCCTCGCGGATCGACTCGACTTCCTCCAAGTAATCGGCCCAAAGACGGTCAATCACAGATAGACTAACCTGTTTTTCTACGCGGCTTAAAACCGGTACCGGAATATGTTCCGCCAAGGCATGATACCGTTCCGGGAGGCCGTTTTGAAAAAGTCCCGAACCATCCTGTCCCAGCAGTATCTTTTCCCTGCGTTCCATCATCCGGCGACGCTGCCGCTCGGCAACCCAGGAGTATTTCCATAATTGGCGGTGAATCTCATGATTTTGACCTTCGATTATCCGTTGTGATCCCGAAACCAGCCGCAGTACGGCCGGATCGGTTAATGGGGTTTCCTGATGGCACTGGCGATATTTTTCGGGAAGTGATTGACGGATCCCATAACGTTCTACTAATTCGTCCTCCAAACTAATGAAAAAACGGCTTGATCCGGGATCTCCCTGGCGACCTGCGCGGCCGCGCAGTTGATTATCAATCCGGGTACTTTCGAAATGATTCGTTCCGATGACATAAAGGCCGCCCAAGGCGACTACAGCATTATAATCACGGCCATCGCGCCCGCCGAGTCGGATATCCGTTCCTCGTCCCGCCATATTGGTTGAGATAGTAACCCCGCCCCGGGCGCCGGCTTCGGCGATAAGCTCCGCCTCCCAACGATCATTTTTAGCATTCAATAGTTGACAGGTGATTCCCGTCTCGGCAAGTTTTGTGGCCAGCTCTTCCGACTCCTCAATACTGCTGGTCCCTACCAGGATTGGGCGCCCCGAGGAGTGGATCCGGGCAATCTCTTGAAGTAGCGCCGCCATTTTCGCTTCACGATCCGTAAAGATCAGATCCGGTTCATCCCGACGAATGCCAGGGCGATGTGGGGGAATAACAGTCACATCCAAATTATAAAACTCCTTGAATAAGTCCGCCCCGGCCTGTGCCGTTCCTGTCATTCCCGCTAACCTGGGATAGTTTTTTAAAAAATTTTGCAGCGTCATCGTACCCAAAATCCGCCCCCCCGGCTGAGTGGTCAAACCTTCTTTGGCTTCAATCGCTTCCTGTAATCCGGCAGGCCAATGACGGTTAAGCATTACCCGGCCTGTGAACTCATCGACCAACTCCACACGGCCTTCGCGGACAATATAGTCCAGATCACGTTGCAAGAGGGCTTGCGCATGAAGGGCATTGTTAAGCCTGGTTAATAAGATCAGGTTCTCCGGAATATAAAGATTACCGCAGCCTAGTTCCTGTTCGGCCCGGGATATTCCCTGCTCGGTTAGATAGACGTTCCGTCTATACTCATCAAGGGTGTAATCTATTCCGGGCCGTAACTTTCGAACCACTTGAGCGCAGCGGTTTAATTCCGTATTATCCCCGGGTGAACTGTTTCCGGCGATAACCATCGGGATCCGACCTTCATCGATGAGGATTGAATCCGCCTCGTCAATGATGGCGCAATGAAAAGGCCGTTGTATGCGTTCGGATGGGTCGTAGACCAAAAATGCTCGCAGGTGA
Source organism: Bacillota bacterium (assembly GCA_036384575.1). Classification (GTDB taxonomy): domain Bacteria; phylum Bacillota; class UBA4882; order UBA8346; family UBA8346; genus DASVMB01. Next base: position 6,034 of record DASVMB010000253.1, on the reverse strand, counting down.
TCAAAACCGGCTTCCTTGGCTGTGAGGTAGGTGATATCTGCGGCATATGCCTTCTTCCGCTCATTCGCGCTCATTCCCCCTTGGACGTAAGCTACGGTTAAACCGAGAAATTCATAGATAGGCCCCATCCAGCGGGCATCCCTTTCGGCCAGATAATCGTTGAAGGTCAGGATATGAATCCCTTTCCCAGTTAAACCGTTTAAAAAAGCCGGCATCACCGCCGCCAGGGTCTTACCCTCTCCGGTCTGCATTTCCACGATCTTCCCTTGATGCAACGCGATGCCTGCTAATAGCTGCTCCCGAAAAGGCCTTTGACCCAAAAGCCTATGGGAAACCTCACAAACCAAGGCGAAAGCAGGAACCAACAGCTCATCCTGTGGGGTACCATCCTGGGCTTGCTTACGAAGTTGCAGGGAGAAACGAACCAAGTTTTCGGATGACCAATCGGACCAATCAATTCTTTGAATCTCCTCTGCCAATCTCTGATACGGCCGAAGATCGAACTCAACCGGTGCACGGTTAAAATCAACCCGTTTTTGCAGGTTGGCCAGATTTTTTATCATTATGTACCTCCATCAATAGATAAATAAATTTTTCGCTTGTTTTCAAAAAAATAGTTGATTCAATATGTCCTTTATTATTCTCCCGCAGAGGCGCAGAGAATGAATAAATGCGCCTTGGCGGGAGATATTCTTTTGATTGTAGCCATTAAGGAACAAAGCAAAAAATAGCACGCCAAATAAAGCATCCCAAAGACGCTTGAGGTTTTTTGCTATTTATTTGAAAAGTGAAAAAATGGATTAAAAGAGAGAGGGAGGTGCACGTGCCGATAGATTGGAACCGGGGAAAATCCGAACCGGTAATTTTGTGGTTTCAGGGTAAATAAAGAGGAAAATCCAGAAAAAGAAGAGTCCCGCAAAGGAGAGCAGAACGAAACAGCTTTGAGGCAAAAGCACTGCAAAGAGTAATAAAGCTACGCATAGAACGATGAATAGATAACGCTTTATAGGCCGCCTCAAAATGCTTCCTCCTTTCATCTATTATGGTTAAAACGACGGTTGGCCCCAATAAGTTCCAAGAAAAGAGATTTCCCTTAAGTTTGCCCGATAATTTGAAAAACAACCATCGCTCGCCAACGTACCTTCCGTATATAATTCGGTCCGTTTGAGAAAGAACCTTTTTTAGTTGGGAAGGTTTGTCGAAACCGGGTTTAACTTACGGGCTATACCAAAGGCAATACGGGGAGACTAACATAAAAAGCCGGAGGGGGTGAACCTTATGGGAATTATGCAAACGGTTTTAAATGCCCTGGGATTGAATGAGCAGAACAATGAGGAGTTCGGCAGTTTTGATGACGACCGTATTTCCTGGAATCCGGATCCGGCCAGACCCGGAGAGACCGTAGAGATTGAATATCGGGGCCTTTTGCCCAACTCCGGGGCGGATCAAGTTTACTTGCATTACGGTTTTGACAGTTGGAACCGGCAGGTGCGCACGATTCCGATGGAGAAAAAGGAAGATGGGGCTTTCCGTGCGGCCATCCTGGCTGAGGGAGAACATGAGATCAACTTCTGTTTTAAAGATGCCGGTGAGAATTGGGATAACAATAACGGCAATAACTGGACTTTACACCTGGTTTAGATATTTTTCCGGTTTCATCCATATCCTTCGCCAGTCTACAAAGGGGCTTTCACCAGCCCCTTTAAATTTTACCCGGGCTTTACCGGAAATATGGTATAATAAATTCGTTCTCTTCAAACGTCAAACTTTGATGCGAGGTGGATAGTATGGTTTATCTGGCGATCCTCGGAGCAATCCTGGTTTTAATCGGGAATAACACAAAAAACCGGATAAGTAAACCCCTGCTGATTTCCGGGTTGATCTTGACCCCCATCGGACTGGTTTTAATGTGGATCTACCGCTAAACCGGATTGTATTACGTTAACCCGCATTCTTTAATGAAATCACGCAACTGCCGCTCGCTTAATCCCACACCCAGCTCCCCGTCAAGCCGCTTTTCCAGGATTCCCTTCTCAAAGTAGAGTGCGGTGGGAACTACCTCTACCTCGTACCGGTCTGCCACGATCTCCTGATCGTCTTGAATTAGCAGGAAGTCTTCCCGACCCCGGGCATACTTTTCAAATACCGGTAAAAACCTTTGGCAAAACGGGCACCATGTGGCAAAGACCAAGGTCAGCATCTGCTCATTCAATTTGAGCGCCTCATTTAGATCCGATTCATTCGCGACTAATTGGCACTGGTTGACTCGGTTCATTATAAATCCCCCCTCACTTTATTATGTTCCAATTCCATTTTTGATTCAAGGAGATTTGACGGTTTTGAAAATAGAATAATAAAGCCCCTCTATGGATTCCGGAAGGGCTCCATTACTTTCAGAACTTTTGTAATAACTCAAGCAACTCCCGGTCCAATTGATGTCCGTGCCAATCCTGATATGCCACATCCTCTCGGCCTGAATCCAAAATCCCGAAATTGCCGGAAAACTCCCAAAGCGAATAACCGACATTATGAGCGGTAAGGATCTCAAGAACATCCCTAAACCAGGCGAGAAATACATGATGAGGGGTCTGGTTATAACAGCCGCCTTCACCGCAATGAACTCTTACGCCTTTTCGTGCAAGCTCGCCCCACTTCGCGTAATGCTCTTCCAAGAGCTTACGATCCCACAACCTGCCATCCTCATGAATCGCACCCGGCCAGACCGGTTTGGGATACCTTTCACCCCCCGCCCAACGGGCCTGATAATGGCTGATACCCATCGGAATATAAGCCCTGCAGCTCTGGATGACCTGCAAATCCGCCATTTCGGGACTGGGTTCATTCCCTACCGCCACCCCTTCAATCATGATCAACCGCTCCGGGCTGATCTCACGGATGGCGGCAACAGTCCTTCGTACCACCCGCTCGTAGTCGCCCCGGGTCATCACCTCCGGTGAGGGTTGCGGAGGCTCATTCACCAAATCAAAACTTAGGCGATCCGGGGCGATCCCGGAATAGCGCCTGCTGAACATCTGCCACTGCATAGAAAAAGCTTCAAGCGCCGCCTCATCCTTCCAAAGATTAAAAGGTTCCCTGACTCCCGGATTAATACAATAACCCGGCGCCCGGTGCAGATTGAGGGAGATGTGGAGGTTATACCGTTCCCCAAGAACAACTGCGCGATCCAACCTTTCTAGCACCGCCTCATCCAATTTAGCCATGGAATTACCCGGAGTCCATAAATGGTAATCCATCGGCACCCGGATGAAATTAAAACCCCACTCGGCAATCCACCGGAAATACTCTTCATTAAATTGCCGATCACTCCGGGGCGTGTAAAAATTGAGTAGGTTAAACCCCCGCCATCGGGGCAAGACAGTCTGTAATGGCATGAAATCAACCCTTTCTATACGGGTAAAGGCCTAAATGATTTACGAATATAAATAAAATTCGGCGATGACATCGTGAAACCTTCTTCAACTAAAAAAGGACTCCGTTTTTACGGATGTCCTATGGAGAATCATCCTCTTTTCGGGTTTAAAGAATATCGCCTGAAAAGAGATTTCGTGTATTTGGTGTTTTTCGTGGTTAAACAAGTTTCTATCGGTGTGCAATTTCATTCACAACCAAACACACCAAAGACACGAAAATGAGTATGAGAGCAGGGTGGGAGTTAGCTCACCGGACCCATAGCGATGCTTTTAAAAGATCACAATCCCTAGAGCTTGAGCCGACCATGATCGTAAATTCGCCGGGTTCAACCAGATACTTCTCATCCGGGGTTACGATATACAGGTCGGAGATTCGTAACGGCAAAACCACGGTCCGGGTCTCACCCTTCCCAATCGGGACCTTTTCAAAACCCCTCAACTGCTTGACCGGGGTCACCACCGAACTCGTGACATCCCGCACATAGAGCTGAACCGTTTCCATTCCATCAACCAACCCGGTATTCGTCACCTGAACCTGAACCTGAACCGTATCCCCGACGGAACATTCGGTCTTGGAAAGCTTCAAGTTGGAGTATTTGAAACTTGTATAGGATAAACCGTATCCGAAACTGTAAAGAGGTTCCGACGGCATGTCCATATACTTACCATTGCCGTGCCAGCCCGGAAGCTGGTTGTAATAAACCGGGAGTTGACCTGAATGATATGGGAAGGAGATCGTCAGCTTGCCGCTGGGATTGACCTCGCCAAACAGAATTTCGGCGGCGGCCTTGCCTCCCAATGCCCCAGAATTAAAGGTCTCCAGGATCGCATCGGCGTATTCCTCTACCCATGGTATAGCTAGCGGTTTCCCATTGACCAAAATGACGATGAGTGGTTTCCCCGAATCCTTCAGCCGTTCCAGCAATAAAGACTGCGCTCCCGATAGGCTTAAATCCGCCCGGTCCTTGCATTCGCCATTTTGATCAAGGCAGTCTCCAATTACCGCGACGACCGCATCTGCTTGGGCCGCGAGAGCGGTGGCGGCCGCAATATCCTGAAGCCCGGGATCCATTACGTCACAACCCTTGTGATAAGAGACCTCGATTCCCCTCCTCCCGGCGAGTTCCTTAATCCCGGCCAGCATGGTATGATAGGGCGCAAGCGGCAACGCATCCGGGTTGGGATCGGGATGGGAAAATAAGGTCCAGTCCCCGAACTGGGCTTGAATATCGTCGGCATTGGGTCCGATCACCGCAATCCGCTTCAGGTTGTTTCCCAGGGGAAGGGTATGATTTTTATTCTTCAGCAACACCATGGACTCACGGGTAATTCGCAAATTCACATCCAAGTGTTCGGGACAGTTAAAGATTTCCGTTTGAACAGCCGCTTGAACCCGCCGTTTCTCATCAAAAAGGCCCATGGAAAACTTGACGGATAGCACCCGCTTCACTGCTTCGTCAATTAACTCTTCCGTAATCACGCCTTTTTTGACGAGCTCAACCGCGGCGTCGTAAAAGGCGTTGGTGTTCATAATCATATCGTTGCCGGCCGCGGCGGCCTTTTGGACTGCGGTTTCCATATCCGCGGCAACCCGCTGATAATGGATGAAACTTCCGGTATTATTCCAGTCGGTTACCACAAAGCCCGTGAATCCGAGCTCATCCTTTAATATTTCCCTTAAAAGCTTTTGGCTTGCCGAAACGGGGGTCCCGTCCAGGGACTGATAGCCCGCCATTACAGTTGCGCATCCGGCTTCCACCGCCATTTGAAACGGCGGCAGGAACGTCTCCCTGACTTTTCTAAAGGAAACCTCCGTATCATAAGAATCCCTGCCGCCGTTACTCTCACCGTAGGCCAAATAATGCTTGGCGCATGCGAGAATGCTATCCCGGTCCGATAGGGATTTTCCTTGATAACCTTTGATGAGGGCCGCAGCAAGCATCCCGATTAAATAAGGATCCTCCCCGAAGGTTTCATCAATCCTCCCCCACCTCAAATCCCTGCCGATGCATAAAACCGGGGAAAAAGTCCAGTGCAGACCGTCCGCGACTACTTCACGTGCAGTCACACGTCCCATCTCTTCAATTAACGTCCCGTTCCAACTGCAGGAGACGGCAAGCTGGGTAGGGAATACAGTGGCGCGATCGTTGAGGGCATGTCCGTGGATGGCGTCAATCCCAAATAAGATCGGGATGCCTAAAGGGGTTGATTCACTCAACTCCTGCAGGTGTCTTGCGTTATCCCCCAGCACATGCAGGAAAGAACCGGCATATCCTTTGGTGACCCAATCCTCGGCCTGGGCGGGACTTACCTGGTTATAGCTTACTTGCATCATCTGCCCGATTTTCTCTTCAATCGACATCCTGGAAAGCAGATCGTTGACCCTTCGCTCGGTGGAGAGTGTGGAGTTTTGATAATCATGCATGGTTATAAACGGCTTCCTTTTTTGAGTTTCAAAATAATTATTTACCGGATTCTCGGGTATACACTTATTCGATTAAAGACGCGATTATCCTCTCCGTTCTGGGATTTATTTCTTCTTAAAACCCGGATGGCAATATTTCTAACCATTGAATGTGCACCGGATAATCTTCCGCCCGGAG
>DASVMB010000252.1:0-6553 GCA_036384575.1 Bacillota bacterium | reverse complement strand
AAAAAAGAGACTGGCGAGAACTTTATTGATTATCTGACCGGGTTGCGTATCAGGAAATCCAAGGAGTTTCTGGCCAATCCCCTGAGTTCGGTCAAGGAGGTTTGTTATCAGGTGGGTTATAAAGATCCCAACTATTTTGCGAGGGTTTTTAAGAAAATTAGCGGGGTGACGCCTACCGAGTATAAGGTAAATAAACCGCATTAAACCGTATAACATGATGCGGTTTATCATAAATATTTTGTGACAAGAATGTGCTATATTTGCCAATATTCTTTAGAGGGAATCTGTTAATATTCGGATAAATTATTGTTAAGAAATTAGGACATATGCTCCTAAAAAACTAAGGGAGGTAGTTGCGTTGAAAAGATTCAGATTGCTGGTTTTTGTTTTGGCTGTTACCATGATTCTCAGCGTCCTTACGGCCGGCCTTGGAGCCGAAAGTTTGGTCTCCAAACCGGTGAAGCTCAGCATCATCGATGTGGCTGGAAATCTTCAGTTGACCAAACCTGCGATTGAAGCATTTAAAGCCGCACATCCGGATTGGGTTTCAGATATCGAGTATATTAAGGCAACCGCTCCGGAGCTACCGGCGAAGATCAAGGCCCAGCAAGCCGCCGGAAACCTTGACACCACCATGGTGCTCACCGGATACGACGCAATGGCTTCCGGTGTTGAAATGGGTTTGTACGAGAAGATTTACCCCGCGTATAAAGATAAATTCCCGAATCTGGAGAAGGATTATCTGCCGGGCGCCGCACAGGCATTCAAGATGTTTGAGGGATATGGAATTACTCTCGTCTTCTGCCCTGGTGGTCCAATGTTCACCTATAATCCCGATAAAGTCAAGAAAGTTCCGACCACTGCTCAAGAACTTCTGGCTTGGGCCAAAGCGAACCCCGGGAAATTCTTTTATGCCAGACCGGCTAACTCCGGACCGGGCCGCGCCTTCTTACAAGGCTTGCCGTATATCTTAGGGGACAAAAACCCGAAAGACCCGCAGACTTGGACAAAGACCTGGGCGTATCTGAAAGAACTTGATAAATACATCGATTATTATCCGACCGGGACCGGTATCACCTTTAAGGAATTGGGAGAAGGAACCCGCTATATTATCGCCAGCCACCTGGGTTGGGATATGAACCAACGTATTTTGGGAACTATTCCCGCCAACTTTAAAGGCTTCTTCCTGAAGAAAACCACCTGGGTAACGGATGCTCACTTTATGGCTATACCGAAAGGGCTGGACAATGATCGCAAGAAAGTCACCCTGGAACTGATGGCTTACCTGATGACCCCTGAGGCGCAAGCCGTTACCTATGACGACGGTTATTTCTATCCGGGACCGGCGATCAAGAACGTGCCGATCACCATGGCTCCCAAAGCAAGTCAAGATAGGGTTAAAGCCGCGGAACGGACTGAATATACCAAAGCCGTAAAGGATTTTCCGTCAACGCCTCAATTGGACTCGCAACCTATGGTTGAAGCCATGGATATTTGGGATCGACAGATCGGCTCCAAGCTTTCCAAGTAATACTTGAATTAAGGAGGGATAAATGGACGTTGGCTGTTTAAGAAGCTAGCGTCCATTTATCCTAAAAAAAAACAGAATGGTGATTAAAGATGAGAGACTTTAAGACATTGTCGATAGAGCATGTTCATAAATCATTCGGTAACAAGGAAGCGCTCAATGATTTCACCTTAACCATGGAGAAAGGGGAGTTCATTACCTTTTTAGGCCCTTCCGGCTGCGGTAAATCAACCGCCCTGAATTGCATCTCCGGACTATTACCCATTACCAAAGGGACGATTTCCATCGATGATGAATGCATCGATGATTCGGTGAAACAGGTTCCTCCCGAAAAACGGGAGTTCGGGATGGTTTTCCAGAATTATGCCTTGTTTCCCCATTTAACGGTTTTCAATAATATTGCTTTCGGACTGCAACTCAAAAAGATGGCTCCCGATGTTATCAAGGAAAAAGTCACCAATGTCTTAAAAATGGTTCATCTGGAAGGGTACGAGTCCAAATTTCCCAGCCAAATGTCGGGTGGTGAGCAACAACGGGTCGCCATTGCCCGCTGCATCGTAATGGAACCGCGGCTGTTGATGTTGGATGAACCGCTCTCCAATCTTGACGCAAAATTGCGTATCGATATGCGCTACGAGTTAAAGGCCCTGCATGATCGGTTACAAGTTACTTCAATTTATGTCACCCATGACCAACAAGAGGCTCTGGCGCTTTCGGACCGGATCGTTGTCATGAAAAAGGGCCGGATACAGCAGATTGGGACTCCGGAGGAGATTTATTCGGACCCGGTTAATCTTTTTGTCGCGGACTTTATGGGATTTCGCAATATTTGGTCCGCCAAAGTCGAAAATTATGTCGATAATGGTACGGATATCGAAATTACGTTAAATGTGAACGGGACCCAGCTGGTCTCGCGCCGTAAAAATTCCGATCATGTCAAAGCGCGTAATCTTCAAATCGCGCAGGCGTTCAAGGACAAAGAGGAAGTCTTTACCGCTATCCGGCCTGAAGATTTTAAGCTCGGCACGGGCCGGATAAATGAGCTCAATTGCCAGGTTGATGTCGTTGAATATCTGGGTCAGGTCAGCCAGGTCGCGGCTTTCTTGGATAACGGCACGCGCTTGGATCTCCGTCCCGATGGCAAGTTAAGGCAGGGTGAAAAAGTTGATGCATGGGTTGAACCCGAAAAGATAGTGGTATTTCCCAGGGAAGAAGGGGAGAATTTATGAGTGCCCCGAATAAATGGAATCGCAGTATGACGGTAGTATTATTACCGGCGTTAACTTATTTGGCGGTTTTGTTCATCGGACCGTTTCTGTACGGTTTATACCTCAGTTTTACCAATGCCAATGGCGCTTTTACATTGGCAAATTATCTCAGGTTCTTTACTGATCAATGGGAATACCGGACCATCGGGGTCACCCTGTGGATTAGCTTGCCGGTGACCATATTAAATGTTGTGCTCGCGATTCCGTTTGCTTATTACATGCGTCACGGCGTTCAGGGTGAGAAACTCATCACATTTTTTCTCATCGTTCCGATCACTTTGGGAACGGTGCTTATCGCAGACGGCATGTTGTCGTATATGGGGCCGAACGGTTGGCTGAACCAATTGTTAATGGCTTTGCATATCGTCAAAACCCCGTTTCAATTTACCCATAATTATCTCGGTGTAATCATTTCCTTGTTCATATCCGGTTTTCCCTTTGCGTTCCTGATGTTGCTCGGGTATATCTCCGGTATCAATCCGGACCTGGAGAAAGCCGCCCAAATGCTCGGGGCAAATAAGGTCCAGATCTTCTGGAAAATTCTATTTCCACTACTGGCTCCGGGGATTGCCATCGCATTCTGTCTCAATTTTGTCATGGCTTTTTCAGTTTACCCATCAGCGGTATTGTTAGGACAGCCATCCGGTCCCACCCGGGTTATCGCGATTGCGGCGTATGAATGGTCCTTTGAAAAATTCGATTTTAATATGGGTACCACCATCTCCATGGTCATGGCGGCTATCGAATTAATCATCATTATGTTAGTCCTCTTTTGGAGACAACGGATTTATAAAGGCGCATCCATCGTCGGGAAGGGTTGAGCCGTCCCGGATTTCAGAAGTATGGGATCACAAACTCTCGGCGTTTTCCGCCGGTATAATTTTTGTTTGAATGGAGGACTAATAGAATGCAGAAAAAGATTGGTTTTTCAGTAGCTTTCTTTTGGATCGCCATCATCATCTATTTGACGAATATCTGCGGTATCTTGTTAACCGTTATCCTGAATTCTATCGGTAAAGGATGGTTTTCCGGATTATTCCCGAAGATTTTCACGACGGAATGGTATAAATATGTTGCGATGGACCATGATATTCCCAATCTGCTCATGGTAACTTTTGTGGTAGCCGTTACCGTAGTGGTTATCTCGCTCCTGATTGCTTTCCCGTCGGCTTATGCCTTGGCCAGATATGACTTTAAATTTAAAGGCATCATTTTATCGTTGCTATTATTGCCGATGATTATCCCTCCCATGGCATATGGTATTCCTTTGGCCGCCCTGCTGTACAAGTTAAGGTTGGCGTCAAGAATTACCGGGGTAATCATTGCCAACCTGGTGCCGATTGTGCCGTTTATGATCTTAATTTTACAGCCTTTTATTGAACAGATCGGGACGAATCTGGAATCCGCCGCTAAAATGTTGGGAGCCAGTAGGATAAAAACTTTCTTTAAAGTTCTGATTCCTCTGTCGAAGCCCGGGATCTTTACAGCCAGTATTCTTTCGATCGTCAAAACAATCTCTATGTTTGAGCTGACATTCCTGGTGGCCGGCGGTAAATCGCAAACCATCATAGTCGCGCTTTATTCCGATGCTTATGCCGCCGGAGCAAGACCCCCTCAGGCCGTTGACGCACTGGCAGTTATTTACTTCATCACCACCTTGACCTGTCTGTTGGTAGCCCTAAAATTCGTAAGTCCGACCCAGATGGTGTTCAAGATAAAGTAAAAGATAACTTGGGGATTAAATTTTATCAAGAGAGGCGGGCTAAAAGTCGGCCTCTTTTGTCTATATAAAGATAGGATTTTGTTTTTAGAAACGGTTGATCCAAATATTGAAAGCAAGTGCAGTATGTGCAATAGTTTTATAAATAGGACATAAATAACCCCCGAATTCGGGGGTTATTTATTACGAACAAACTGGTAGTGAAACGAAAAATGCGAATTCTCTCCAAAAAATCGTATTAGAGATTCGGATTAACAATTCCCTGTTCTTTGGTAGGAGGCGCTTCCCACATCAGGATATCGACCCGTCGGTTATATTTCTGAGCCGCTTCGGTATGTTCGGTTTTGGCCAGAAAATCTTTGCCGTAAGCATAGATGGTTATTCGCTCCGGAGCGATGCCCTGAGCCACCAGGTACTGCTTGATGGCGTTGGCCCGTTTGGATGAAAGCTCCAGATTGTATTCGCGGGTACCCCTTTCGTCGGCATGGCCACCCAGCAGAATAAAGAGATTGGGGTTATCCTTCAGGATCGCCAGATCCTTCTCTAAAACCGGTGACTGGTCTGATTTGATGTTCCATTTGTTATAATCGAAATAGATTGGCTTGAGCAGTTTATTGGGATCAACCGCAGGGGTGAATACCTCTACTGTAAAACCTTCCGTCAAAGTTGCGGAATGACCATCCGGGTTGGTTATGATGACATCGTATTTCCCAACGGGTTGCTCTGCGATATCAAAGAAACAAGAGAAACGGGATGAAGATCCCACCTGAATGTTTAGCCCGGGAATATCGGTTTGGCCGGTTTTTGAGAGTTTAACTTTCAATCCGGCCGCAAAGTTTGCGCCTTCAAAGTTTACCAAGATTGAACCATTGTTAAAACCGCGATCCGGAGAGAGTTTGTTAATAACTGGGTCGGGAACCGGGGCCGGTGCCGGTTTTACGACTGTGAAACCATTGGGTAATACCCCGGTCTGGCCGTCATCATTGATGACTTTCAGATTATAAACTCCCAAAGCGGCTCCATTCAGATTAAGCCGACAACTGATCCGAGTATCGGAGAGAATATTAACATCTGTGGCGCCAATATCCATGGCCCCATTACTTAACATAACAATCGCCCCGGGCCGGAAGTTGGTACCGGTAATACTGGTTTCGATGGTTTTATTATGTATTGCCTGAACGGGGGTTACGGAAGTCACTGTCGGTACGGGGTTTTCAATCGTGAACCCACCCTCGCTCACGGCGGGCTTTTCCTTTTTGGTGAATGTCCCGATGTTGGCGACCACCAGGTTCCACTTTCCTGCCGGTTTGCCACGCAGATCTAATTTGCAGCTGATCTGGGTCGGAGAGAGAATTTTCAAATCGGTTGCCATGATATCGGCCTGTCCGGCTTGGGACAGTTTGACGAAGACTGATTTATGAAACTTGCTGCCCGTGACGGTCAATTCAACAATCTGTGTGTTCGTTCCCTTGATAGGCTCGAAGGAGACAAGATTGGGCGCAGGGCATCCCAAAGCGGCCAGACTAAGATAGATCGAGATTAGACTAATATAGACCAGCGCTTTTAGTTTCTTTTGCATTCCTGTTACCTCCATTCCAATTTGATGAGTTATTTCTAAATCATCATCTCCGATTCCTCCCTTTATACTAAATTGGTATATTTTTACACGTCTCAAACTGAATGGGGAACCAAATGGGTTAGTTCTACGATTTTAAAGTTTTATAAATTAGTTGGGACTGCTTGATAGGGGTTCAGGGTTTGGAAATATAATCGTTATTTTTGGTGGAAAATAAAAAACACCTGGGGGATTTTCCCAGGTGTAGTGGTTGGGTTTACTTTCGGTTTTATTCAGCAGCGTCTTCGTCTTCGGCGACGACTTCTTCATCGGAAGTGGCTTCGTCTTCGGTAGCTACTTCTTCATCAGCAGCGGCTTCGTCTTCGGCGACGACTTCTTCATCGGAAGTAGCTTCGTCTTCGTCTTCGGCGACGACTTCTTCATCGGAAGTGGCTTCGTCTTCGGTAGCTACTTCTTCATCA
>DASVMB010000251.1:0-4044 GCA_036384575.1 Bacillota bacterium | reverse complement strand
ATCGCCATCCTAAACGACAGCAAGTATGGGGTCAATGTCTCGGGCAACAGTATCAATTTAACCCTGCTTAGAGCGGCCCAAGCTCCCGATGCCGAGGCCGATCTGGGTCAACATGAATTCAAGTATGCATTGCTTTCATGGAACGGAAGTTTTCTAACGAGTCCGGTGGTCCGGGCGGGGCATGAGCTGAACTGCCCGGCGGTTACAGTCCGGGGTGGAGCCGGTGAACGCTCGATCTTTACCGTGGATGAACCCGATGTCATTATTGAGACGGTCAAACCGGCCGAGGACGGATCCCCGGATATTATCCTCCGGTTATACGAGGCAAAACATACAACCGCCCGTTGCCGGCTGATCTGTTCCTTACCGGTCAAGACCGCTTATCGGACCGATATGCTGGAAAAAGAGGAAGAACCGCTGATGGTTGAGAATAGCCGTATTACCCTGGATTTCAGACCGTTTGAGATCAAGACGCTCCGGTTGAAGTTTTAAAAAAGGGGGTTTTCAGATGACACCCAAGGAAAGAGCGGTTGCCGCATTGACCTTAAAGGTACCGGATATGGTACCCACTTTTGAACTGGAGTTTCAGCTGGAAGAGGGGATGTTCGGGAGAAAGTTCATCACCGCGGATTTGGAGCCGGAAAATCTCGCCAAATTGAGCTGGCGGGAGAAGGAAGCCAAAATATTCGAACTGGCCCAATACACAGTGCAGGTATACAGTAGCCTCGAATATTCGATCATTCCGGGATACGGCCCCGGCGACCTGGACGGTTTTTGGAAACGGGGCGAGCCGCTCCCCGAGGAACTGAGATTGTTCCACAAATATCTCCGGGAACTGATTGGCGATACGGTGATGATCGGCTTTCATGGCGACGGAACCTTTTCAATTCCGGATGGAAATGAGATGTACGCCTTCGCCTATGCCATCGCGGATGACCCCGATGGAATGAAGCAAAAGGCGGAAACAATGGCCCATGCCGCAATCAGGAGGAACCGGATGTTGGCCGAGAGCGGGGTGGACTGTTTATTCCTCTGTTCCGATTATTGTTACAATTCGGGACCGTTTCTCTCACCCGCCCACTTCCGGGAGTTTATTCAACCCTATTTATATATGATCATTGAGGCGGCAAGGCGGGAAGGACTTTATACCATCAAGCATACCGACGGAAACATCATGCCCATTCTGGATCAATTGGCGGAATGCCGGCCCCATGCCCTTCATTCCATCGACCCCATGGCCGGCGTGGACATCCGGGAAGTGAAAAGGTTAGTCGGCGACAAGGTATGTTTGTGCGGCAACGTCAATTGCGCGACGCTGCAAACCGGAACCGCGGCCGAGGTCGACTTGAGCGCCGAATACTGCCTGAGATACGGAAAACCTGGCGGCGGTTACATCTTTTGTACCAGCAATGTTCCTTTTAAAGGAATGCCCGTGGCGCAATACCGGCGAATGCTCGATATCTGGAAGGCAATGAGGAGCTATTGATCTCTGCGGATTTGACTTATGACTTTGGGCTTGTGCCTTTATGACTTTGGACTTTGCGACTTCAGACAGGTAACTGGCGGTGAATGACGTGGAAGGGTATGTAACGGAGATTCAACGTTTTTCGGTGCACGACGGACCGGGAATCCGGACTACCGTTTTTTTGAAGGGATGTAACATGCGCTGCATCTGGTGCCATAACCCCGAGACGCTGAATCCCGGCCCGGAATTGCAGCTGTTTCCGGAGAAGTGCATTGGCTGCGGCGAATGTTTCAAGTGCTGTCCCCGTCAAGCCCATCTTGTCATAGCTGGGGAGCGGAAACTTAGGCGTGAATTATGCGAGTCCTGCGGCAAATGTGCCGGAGGTTGTTATGCCGATGCGCTGGTGATGGTGGGCAGAAAAATGAGTCCGGCCCAAGTTTTGGATGAAGCCATGGAGGACAAGGAATTCTACGCAAGTTCCGGCGGGGGTGTTACGGTCTCCGGCGGTGAGCCGGTTTATCAGGCGGACTTTAGTCATGAGATCTTACGGCTTTGCAAGGAGAAGGGCATCCATACCGCGATTGAAAGCAATATGGCATGGCCTTGGGAGAAGGTAGCCCCCTTACTTCCAGTCACTGATCTGGTGATGATGGATCTGAAAGTCCTTGATGATCAGATGCATCAAAGAGTTACAGGTATTTCAAACCGGGCGGTATTGGATAATGCCAAGAAGCTTTCGCGGCAGTCTCTGCCGATGATTATCCGCACTCCAATCATACCGGGAGTCAACGATACGGTCCAAGCCATTGCGGCGATTGCCGAATTCATTGCGGGATTCACTCATTTGCTCTACTATGAGCTGTTGCCTTATCATCCGCTGGCAACCGGAAAATACCATAGTTTGGGGATGAAATACGGTATGGAAGGGGTCAAGCGTCCGGAACGGGCGTTGATGGACGAACTGGCTGCTGCCGCCAGGAGCCGGGGAGTTACCGTCAGATGTACGGGGGCGTGAGTGATGCCCGTTGCCTGATCAAGATCTATAGAAAGGGGCGAGATCATCATGATAGAGGATGAAATGAATTATAATCGACGGCTTGCCTTGCTTCGGGAGAAAAAAATAGAACATACCCAAGCAAAGGTTCGCGCCGCCGGATTTATCGATGAAGATGATTACGGAACGGTTCCGGTCCCGGAGGATTTCCATTGGCAGTCGATTCCGAACCATCCCAATGGATCGTTTTATGGAGCCTCCGGCTGGGCAGCCAACTTTAAATCGCTAATGGAAATCCATCCGGTTTATGTGGATCCGCTGGATGCACTGGCCGGACGGTGGTCGATCATCATGCCGAAAATGCGCAAGCAGGACTGGCTGCCGGAACATGATACTTCGTTTTTACGAGAGGAACAACTCAAATATGACATTGACCCGGGAATTGGCGCCAGTTCACATTTTGGACCGGATTACCGGATCGGTCTGGAACTGGGTTGGGACGGACTCCTGGCCAAGGTGAGGCATTATCGGGGACTCTACGGTCCCGAGAAAAGTGAGTTCTATCAGGCCGAAGAGGACGTCATTTTGGCGGTGCAAACCTGGATCCATAGAACCATCGCTCACATCCACGAATTGGAGAAGACAGAGCCTCATCCCGGGCTTCGCGCCAATCTGGAGCAGATGGCGGCGGTAAACGAATGGGTAATCGGCAAGCCTCCCCGTACCCTAAGAGAGGCATGTCAGTGGATCGCCTGGTTCAACATGGTCTCGCGCACCTATAACCGTGACGGCGCCGGCGGTCAACTCGACGCGTTGTTGCGGCCGTACTATGAAAAGGATATTGCCGCCGGATTGATCGAGGATGAGGATGCGATATTTTATATCGCCTGCCTGCTCTTGAACGACCCCCATTATTATCAGTTGGGTGGCCCGGGCCCAGACGGCCAGGATGTTACCAGCCATATTTCATTTCTGATTCTCGAGGCAGCCCACCGGCTCGACAGCTCCAATAATCTGACCGTCAGAGTCCATGACGGATTGAACCGGGAGTTTTTCCTAAAATCAGTCCAATACCTGTTTGAGGATAGAAAAGGTTGGCCGCGTTTTGCGGGGGATAAGGGTCTGGTTGAGGGCTTCATGCGTAATGGATACCCGGTGGAGCTCGCCCGGGAGCGGATCGCAGTAGGGTGCAACTGGATGGCCATTCCCGGCCGGGAGTACACCATGAATGATTGTGTGAAATTAAACGCAGCCAAGGTTTTTGATGTGGCTTTTCATGAAATGATGGACGATACCGGGGTGGAACCGTCCCTGGATGAATTGTGGCGGTGTTTCGAATCTCATTTCAACCGGGCCATTCTTTGCACCTCTAAAGGGATCGACCTTCATCTCAGGCACCAAAAGGAAAACGCCCCGGAGTTGATGATGAACCTTTTGTGCCACGGACCGGTCGAAAAAGGTTTGGATGTATCCGATGGCGGGGTTGAGTATTACAACATGTGTATCGATGCGGTGGGTTTGGCGACGGTTTCCGACTCTTTTGCCGCCCTGGAGCAGCGGGTCGCCATCGAAAAGGCCCTGACAT
>DASVMB010000250.1:0-4759 GCA_036384575.1 Bacillota bacterium | reverse complement strand
GTAATGGTGTTCCTATTATTTAGGGAGACAACGCGGCCTTTTTTGGCGAGAGTCCGGGCCAAACAGACCGAGAACCTGATCGCAACCATTCCCGCCCGGAGTAAGGAAAACCAACGGGTAATCTTTGTAACGAGCTATACTACGGATGATTTTATTCAACCTGCACCGCGCATCACGACCAGAGCTTTTTTGACCATCTTAATCAGTTTGGAAGCGGCTGTTATTCTACTGCAAGTTCTGGCATGGGTTTTCGGCTCCCGGATCTTGAGCTTCCTGTCTCTCATACCAATCGCCGTCACCCTGGGGATGATCTTTTTTCCGAAACAACGGGAACCTCAGGATCCCAGTCTGGATAACTGCGGGATCTTACTGGAATTAGGTTCTATTCTTGTAAAAGCCCGGCCTCTCAGCACCACGGTATCATTCTTCTTCTGCGGCAGCCGTTCGCTTAATTCAGGGGTTCAAAAACTACCCCAGTTTTTGAAAGGCGGTCCGAGCCTTACTTACATCGTGGATTTGATCAACTTGAACGATAAACGGATCAATATCGTCACTGCCGACGGCGGTGTCATTTCCAAGCCTAGTGAAAGCCTGCTGGTAGAGACATTAATGGAGGTTGGCCGCGAGAAAAAACTACCTACACAGGAGTTTAAATTTAATCAGA
This sequence comes from Bacillota bacterium, assembly GCA_036384575.1. GTDB lineage: Bacteria > Bacillota > UBA4882 > UBA8346 > UBA8346 > DASVMB01. Next base: position 4,095 of record DASVMB010000250.1, on the reverse strand, counting down.
TTACCGAGGCCTACCCCTTGAAATTCCGAGGATTCAAGACAGTTTCCGTTACCAATCCGCTTTCCGGATACGCCGGTGACGCACCCGATCAAGATCTCAGAGAACTACTGATTGGTCTTATCCGGAAACTGGATCACTGAGACGGAGACTTTTTTCCGCCGCTGTTGATTACCCTTTGGATCAGCTTTAGCGCCAAAGGATCACGGATCGACAATGCTCCCACCGGACAGAGTTCCTGACAACAGCAACACCGGATGCAGATCTGCGGATCAATGTGCATCCGAACACGCTCCGGATCCTGATGAGCAAGCAGCTGCCCGGCAGGGCCCGGTTTTCGAAACCGGATTGCCCCGGCCGGGCAATGTTTTTCACACTTCCGGCAGTCGATGCAGATCTTGGGATCAAGCACCAACCGGCGCCGGATTAACGAGGCAACCATCCGGTTCAAACCGGAATGTCCTCGAAAAAGAAGCTCTAGTCCTGATAAGGCCGGTATCTGGAAATCATCTACCAAACAGGAGGCGAACGGGGTACCGCTAAGTTCAATCTCGGCCATTTCCACTCCGGAAATGCCCAAGGAATCCGCGGCCGTAAAGATCGGAAACTGAGCCGGGTTCAATTGTAACGCCGCTACGGCCACCCGATCCACCGCGATCGGGTTGGTTCCGGCGATTAACAAATCAAGCTTACGGGCACGGCCATGGGTCGGACCGTTTCCGTCCATTCCCACAATCCCGTCTATAATATGCAGATCTGCCCGGACCGCAAAGGCGATCTCCACCAGTAACCTGGCAAAATTGGTATAATTCCGTCCCACGGTGTAATGCCACTGTCCCTTGGCCGGGCCGGCTACGCAACCGAAAAGATTTTTGGTGGCCAGGGTAATCCCCATTTGACCATGGGATTTCAATTTCGGTAGATTGATAATCCGGTCAAATTCATTCAGCTCTTTGGCGAGTCTCAGGTCCTTGAACCGCCCCGAAAACATTGCGGCACCGCGCATAACCGGCCCCGGGGTCGCCAATTCCACCACTTGAACCCCGCAGGCCTCAAGCTCCGAAAGCAAGCCCAATTGCCTGAGAACCCCTTCAGCGCTACCGATTCCGGGACTGTCCCCAACCGCCACCTGACAACCCATATCCCGCAGGAGCTTCGCCACTGCCAGGATCAGTGCCGGATGAGTATTGACAGCTGCCGCTACAGGTCGCGCCATGATTAGATTTGGTTTAAGCAATACCCTATCGCCGGATTTGCAATAAGCCTCCCATCCTCCCACTGGTTCGAGGAGCTTCTCCAATTTGGCAACCAGATCTTCATAAGAATTCGTTTTTAAGATAGATACCCGTTCCATGGTTAACCTCTTTCGAAAAAAATGGGTCGCAGCCAAGCTCTGAAAAGGATTGGTACATGCGTCTCATTGAATCATACCATGGAATGGATTTGGGGTAAAGAGAATTGCCGAATCTAAGTTTTAAAGCGCTGCAATTCATGGCAGATTTGAGGGCCCTCACCACCCGGATGCCAAAGGGTTACACCCTTCACTACCTGCCGGTAGCGGTTGAGGAGGAATCATAAGTGGTAAACCAGTCGACCACATATAGTTCGTGTGAAGTAGTCAAAATAAAAAAGAGGCGCTTTGCCTCTTAAAATTTAGCTTATAATTTTTCACTTTTCCCTGTTGCCTATTGCCTGTTCCCTTCCGGCTCATGCCTCATGGCTAACGTTCAACGATCTCCAGTCCGCCGAATACGACGTTGGCCTCGATGCGTACCGCCGGTTTACCTTCCTGGTAACCTTGAGTTTTATAAATATACTTTCCAAAGGAGATATTGTTGCCGCCGGGCATACGCGCCTCTCCAAAAGCCGAATTGACCTCGATCCAAACCGGTTGAGCAGGGTCAATCCGCATCACACCGCCGCCGAATATCACATTTACTCTGGCTACAGCGGTGTCATTTGGAACTAATTTCGTTAGATCAATGGTTCCACGCCCGAAGATCACGTTATACTCCTCGGCGGAATTGGTCGCCTCAACCCGGCTGTCATTGAACAATACCGTATTATTGGGCTTTTCCTGATGGACACCCCAACCAATCATCAATCGAATTCCAAGATAAATCAGGAAAAAAGCCAGAACAATCCGAATAACCGGGACATTAATGTTGAAGACCACCTTGATAATGACCGCTGCACCTAACAAGATTAAAAGTACACCCCAGAAAACCTCATTAAAAATGAAACCCATCCTCATACCTCCACCTCCGTAATCTCCGGCCAATCCTGAAACGCCGTTCAACTCCACCAAGAATTTATGCAGGACTCCTTCAAACGGTGTAAAGCATTGATGCGGGTGTATCCCATAAATACCGGCCTTTTATAAATTCGGCTCATCTTTACGATCTCCTGCGTCGAAATTTCCTTCTATGACAGAGGGGAATCTAGAACGGCGGATCGAGAAGCTAAAAATGGATGAACGAAAGAGAATTAATGAGCAATAAGAAGGTCAATACGATCAATACCCCCACCGTAATCCAACCAATCCAGTTATTCAGCGGCCGGTTCACATGTTCTCCCATGATTTCCTTATTGTTCACCAGGAGCATCATGCAGATCAACACTACCGGGAGCAAAATCCCGTTAATCACCTGCGACCACAGGATGATGGTCAAGAGCGGCGCATTGGGGAGTAGAATAATCAGCGTGGAGATGATCAAAATTCCGGTGTAGAGCCAATAAAACTGCGGTGCTTCATGCCAAGTCTTGTCGATCCCCGCTTCAAAGCCGAATGCCTCACAGACGTAAAAGGCGGTAGCTACTGGCAGGATCGTGGCCGAAAAGATCGATGCGACGAAAAGACCGAAGGCAAAGATCTGGGAGGCAAAGGTACCGGCCAGTGGTTTCAGGGAAAGTGCGGCATCCTTAGCCTCACGGATCGGAATATGATTGACATGAAGTGTCGAGGCACAGGCGACCATGATGAAGAAAGCCACTACTACCGTAGCAAAGCAGCCGATGACTACGTCCCAGATGGTAAATTTATACTCCTCAATCTTGAGGCCTTTCTCAATTACCGACGATTGCATGTAAAACTGCATCCACGGTGCAATAGTTGTGCCGATGATGCCGATAACAATCGAGACATAATCGAAGTCGAATTGCACCCGGGGTCTAATCATTGCCTGTCCGATCTCATGCCAATTCGGTTTGGCCAATATCGCCGATACGACATAAGAAAAGAGAAACACACTGAAGATCAAGAAAACCTTTTCGGTGAAACGATAGTTTCCCTTGACCACCAGTAACCATACCAAGAGCGCCACTAGCGGCACCGCAATATACTTACTGATGCCAAAGACTTGCATGCTCTGGGCTACCCCGGCAAATTCAGAGGTGGTGTTGCCGATATCTGCGATCAATAAGCCCATGAATATGAAAAAGGTTGTCTTCACCCCGGCGTTTTCCCGGATCAGATCCGCCAAACCCTTGCCGGAGACGATTCCCATCCTGGCATTCATCTCTTGGACTACGATTAAGACGATAAATGCCGGGATTAAAGTCCAAAGCAGGTGATAGCCGTATTTTGCACCGGCCAACGAATAGGTGGTAATCCCGCCGACGTCGTTATCTACACTTCCGGTGATGATCCCCGGCCCTAAAATGCTCAAAAAGATCAATATATTACCCCAGAAAGCCTTTTTCTTAACGCTGGCCGCGACCATCGGCATTCACCCCCTTTTATAATTTCCGTTTCTTTGGTTTGAGAAGTTCATAAACCACATCATCGATGATGACCATACCCATCATCTTCATCTCCCGGTCAACTACAGGAATGGCGAGCAGACTGTATTTGGAGATGATCTCAACCAAAGAGTTGATGGGATCGGTATCATATACAAAGATGATTTTACGGTTCATAATCTGATCCAACCGGGTCCACGGCTCGGCCACCACCAGATCCCGGAGGGAAAGAACTGCTGTCAACCGCTCCTCATCATCCACCACATAAAGATAGTAAATGGTATCCGATTCCGGTTTGAGCCGTCGCAGTTCGTTCAGGGTTTGATCAACAGTCAGATGTTCCTTGAAGGAAATATA
>DASVMB010000249.1:0-2804 GCA_036384575.1 Bacillota bacterium | reverse complement strand
AAATGAAAGTCTACCTTGCGTTTATCTCCCACGGCACCGATGACCCGTTTCTCGATCCCTTGAATCACATGAAGTTCAAATCCCCATTCCGCAAGCTTTTGACATAAGTTATCCCATTGTTCTCCGGTGATACCGCTGCTAGTTACAATAATCATTGTTACGCCTCCATTTAATAAATTAGCCCACGTTCATTCCCCCTTAGGGACGAACGTGGGCTAGATTCGCGGTACCACCCTTATTAGTCGCACAACATAAGCTGACCTCCGGTCGGCTTATGTTGTGCGTTCAAACAGCTAAAGCTGTTTGGCATATCGGCCGACCGACGTATGGCTTGCATTGTACGCCTCGCTTATTTCAGGCACGGCACGGAAACGCGATGCCCTATCCCGGGTAACGGCGGGAATTCCGGAACAGCCTACTAAAAGGTTCAGCCATCGACTCCGCAGGGAACTTTCCCGGACCCCGGTTTCGAAAGGGCTTGCAGCCGGTGACCCCTTCTCTCTAGGAAACGTTACGGATCCGGTACTTTCCTTCATCATCGTCTTTGAGAATAATTCAGTTATTAGTAATTATTGTATTTTAAGTAACCGCAGATTGTCAATAGAATTTTGAACTGCCGATGACTTTTGGCGGCTTCGCATGTTACCTACCTCTTGCCCCGCGCGCTTAGCAAAGCGCGACCTCGCAGAGATAGGTCGTCGGCCGCCTCTGACAAACCCAGAGATACCCCCACTGATGTGAGGAATTTTAATCCCAACGCTTTCAGCGGTTTTGGTACACCCCCACATCTGTGGGGAATACTTCTGTCTCAACTCCTCCATTAAACGGTACACCCCCACAAAAATGTGGGGAACCCCACGGATGCGGGGACCGAGGAACTCACCTGGAAATCATCAAAAGGCCGCATCCGAATGCCTTCTCAGCACCAATCCCCCCCGCCAGCGCATGGACAAACACTTTTTTATCAGTTACCATTAATCTTCCCGAATAATCCACACTTTGAAAGAAGATCCCTTTATTTCGCCCCACTTTGCTCTGGGGCGACGCCAATGTCAGGCTTTCCGGTACGACGTCGAAACCGTGTTGACTTCCTTTCCGAACGAACCAGTCCAATTGGTCATCACAGCCTGAAAGCAACACCCGTTTCCCCTTTTGACCGTTACCCATAAGCCTCTTGCTCGGGCACGCCCGCAAATGAAAGGAAAAAACCTTGCCGTTTTCCACAGCGTTCTCAATGATTTCACCAGTCTCTTTCAAACAACAGGTTTCCCCGGGAAAGCAGGGGGCAACGATGCTCTTCTCCCAATCGGGCTCAATATCTGACTGTACGATCAACTCTACCGGACTCCCGGTATCGTTTAACCGGAAAAGAACATTGAATCTGCGGCGGGCGCCTCCACAGAGATCACTTCCGCCGCGTTCCTCATCTCGGGCGCATGCACGAAAAACACTATCGGCCCGATCCGGAAAAGCCGACATGATGCTACGGTGCAATTCATAGCAGTCCGCCAGTAACCTCCGTCGTTGCGGGTTCTCAGAGTTTAGCTCAATTCGTGAAAGATAGATCATCGCTCTACGCTCCGTGGTGGATTGGCCGAAAAAGTTTGAATGGTCCGTTCCAAAAAGACCCGGGCCGGAAGATTGGTCAGCCTGTCCCGGCGCATAATATTTCCGGCCGGACTCTCAACTTCGCAACAAAAACATTCTCCCCTGCTCCCAAGCAAAGTGAGAGGATGATATTCCAACGCCTCCCGGATAGTAGCATACTCCGTTGTCAAATCCTCGTAAACGGGTCGGGTCGGGATACAACTCTTACGACCCAAGAAAACCGGCCATACCGGGTGTTGCAGTGCCGTCGCACAACGCCGTAATAATTCCTCACTGCCGCCGGCCACGACGAAAAAAGCCGCGTCCTGCAAATATTGCCTGTAGGACTGGAGGGTGCTCTCTCCTGATTGACCACCCCTTTGTTTACGATCCGCAGTGCGTATGGTACCGCTGATCGTCTGATAATCGATGATAACCTGTCCGGGCCGGTCCGCCCGGACGCCGATGGATAAGCCATTTTCAAGTTCCAGGATTGCCGGATCGAAACGCCTGGTTCCCAAGGCGCAAGCCAGTATTCCGATAATTCCCGATCGGGTCGGCATCATCGCGGTATCGCGATATCCCCAGCGGGACCGCTCACCCCATGATTGCAAAGGGCCTTCCAGCCGTAACAGGAGCAACCAGGGATTGGCCAATTAGCCCACCTCCCGCAGGGTGTCCTCTACGATTCGAAACAAGTCTTGGATATTACCAGCCACTTCGGCCTCTTCCGGTCGACCCGCAAGACCCGCCGGAGCCAGCCAAATCCGTTTTTCCACCCGGATATCATTGAAATACTTCCGGGTTTCGTTGATCTGAGCAATCAACTTCTCCGCACTTACCGTGACCAGATCTTTTTCTGCCGTTGCTTGGGCGGGTTTCAAAAAGGCATTGGCATAACTGACCGGGATCTTATCCGACTTCAACTCCACGTAAATCACGGACGGCAGCTGGTGCGCAGCGAAACTGTTCTGTTTCCCGGCAGGATTGGTATAGGCAAAAGCGCGTAATAATGCCTTAGCCGCCTCTCTGGCCACTAAGACCGGCTCCGTGATACCCCCCAGATTACGGATGAGTTGATCCAGATCGAGATTATAGTACATATAATAACAGTTGGAATTGAACTCCGTGTCGCCGATCATGCCGGCACCGGCATCATCGAGTACTTCATCGCCAACTAAATCATCCACTGCCGTATAATAATCGAACTCACGCTC
>DASVMB010000248.1:0-6141 GCA_036384575.1 Bacillota bacterium | reverse complement strand
CCGGTTGCGGCGTAATGGATCGGCGGAATCGGCGATCTTCTGAAGCTCATTTAGGACAAAATTTGGAATAATCAAGACCCCTTCCAAAAAACCGGTATTGCAGAGATCGGCGATCCGGCCGTCAATGATGGCACTGGTGTCGAGAATTTTCAACTGGTTCTTGCCCGGGACGGCTTTTTGCCCGGGAGCCGCTGTAGCGGTGAAAATCAACATGCAAATCTCCTTGGCCTTAAGCGAACCCACACCGACACAAAAGCCGGTGCATACGAGGAACAATAAGATTGTAAGGGTCCAATTCAAAGTCTGAGACATACCGTTCATTATCGGCCTAAAAATTCCCAGCAATAATGCGGTGGTAAATAAACCCCATATGAAACTGCCGGTTTTTATCAACAACTCTTCGCCGTTGGTCTTTTTAATTATTCCCCTGATAAGATTCTGAGCCGCTACGGTTATCGCCCCGATTATCACAGCCCCGACCAGACCCGCAATCAGCCAGGTTTGCCAGCCGGCGGCGGGAAGAACTGATAATACAAAAACCACACCCAATAAGCCACCAACGATGAATCCCCATCCGATTATACTTGGCTTCGACAAATCATCACCTCCTTGATTCGCGTTGTAATAGAAAATCATTTATAGTATTGACAAACCCTTCCACAATTATCCGAACCCTCTCCCATCAGGCCGATTCAAGTCAGTAGCCCTCCCCCATAACTATCGCTTTTTGATAGCGTTATGGGGGAGGGCGCGCGTACCGTGTACGCAGACCCGGATGTTAGCCAAGGGGGTTAGGGCCGTGACTGCGAAATACCCGTAATTCACAGAAGAGTACAATAAAAAAGGGCCGCCCCGATAACATTCAGGACAACCCTTGCTTTACTATTGACATATGGAGACTTACCTAAGCCTCAATTCAAATAACCTTCCAAAATCTCAACCATTGTCGTTTCGGTAACATTTTTAGCCAATACCAACTCGCTCAGGAGAATCCGCCTGGCATTCTCCAGCATCTTCTTTTCTCCGGTGGATAAACCTTTTTGCCGGTCACGCGATGCTAAATTGCGTACCACCTCGGCGACCTCATAGATGCTGCCGCTCTTTATCTTTTCCAGATTCGCCCGATAACGGTGATTCCAATTAAGCGGCATTGAAGAAGATTCCGATTTTAAGACCTCAAATACCTTAAGAATCTCTTCCTCGTCGATGACTTGCCGTAATCCGACCTCTTTGACCTTATCCATAGGGACCATGGCCTTCATCTCGCCCATCGGCAACTTAATAATATAATAACGGAGCTTTTCGCCGGAGATCTCCTTCTCCTCGATACTCTCAATAACACCTGCCCCGTGCATTGGATATACTACCTTATCGCCGATGTTAAACATTTTGTCCTCCTCAATGAGTTTACAATTTTATTGTACTCCTGGAGGCAAGCAATGTCAAGGCAATATATTGTAACAGGTTTTTAAAAGCCTGTCAATTACTTTGCCAGGATTTTTATTAAATTTTTCTCAATCCCCTTGATATTCTAGAAAAATTCACACCTATCGTATTGTGAGAAGAACGTATCAAATCCGACAATTACCAAGTATCTGGAAGATTTACCAGTAAATTTTGTATACCCTCCGACAAATTGCCAATGTGTGTTTCGTGATAACAACTTAGATTAACCCACCCTTTTTCAATAATTCATCTAAAAATTGGCGCCGATTCGGTTCGTCATCCCATAAACGTTCCAATTTCGTGATGAAAGTTTCATGGGACCATTCGGTACGATTGTAATAATACCGAGATGCCAAACGGTAAAAACTCCAGGGGAATAAAAGAAAAGCCTTAATCACCTCCCATTCCGTATCAGAGATGGAAAAACTCTCACGATATTTACCGGTAACACCCGAAAACCACTTTGGCGTCCAATGAGCGGAACGTCCGGTCTTAACCAACAGATTGGCCAGATCGATAATGGGCGGATCCCAGCTGAAATCATGCACCCGTAAACAAACGGCCTCTCTCTTCGGCGTAAGCCGCAGATTACTCCGTACCAGTTTATTCAAGATCAGATCCTGACCGGTAAGTCTTTCCCATAATTCAAAATAGCGAGTGGTTTCCAAATAGCGGATAGCCTCTATCGCCTGGGATTCAGCTTCTGGTAACCGTTGGAGGAAAATCCGGTCAAACCAGGTGGGACGTAATCGATGCTTGCCGAGGGCTGCAAAGACTTTTAAATGTTCCAAGATGGCCTGAAAACGGTGGAGTAGATTACTTGTGGTTTTACGCTCCGGTAGGCAGCACCAAATCCCGCCTCGCTCGCAAGCCTTTCGAAAATCCACCAGAAGCTCAACAACGCTCTCTAGATCCTTGAGATTACCAAAGGATACCCTCCCGGGAGGGGGCAGGGATGTAAAATAGAACCATTGCCTTTCGCCCAACTGCGCATAGGTCCGACCATCGCTTAACGGTAACGGATATAAAAAACCCCGGGTGTTTTGAGACTCGAAAGCTTTCAGCATCTGATGCTGATATGCCAAAGCCCCCTCGGACCCATGAAAGGTCCATAACGCCATTACCCCCCCGGTTATCTCCCACCTCCAGCCGTCCGGCGCAAACTGTTCCATCCGGATTGGCGGGGCAGGCGCCAGACCCATCATCCGGTTTTCGGGATCAATGCCGGCCACTTTTTGATACAATTCGAATTCATTTTTGATCAAGTTTCGCGGCCCCCTGTTTTTTGGGGAAATTTGCCCAGCGCAGGGTCTGCGTGGAGCTTGGCGCCGTCACGGTATGCCGAGGCATATCATTCGGTTGTGGCGGTTCCACAGGGGTTTCTGCTGCCTCTTGGTGTTGAACCGGTATAACAGGTTCGGATTTTTCCGGAGATGATAAATTTGCGGCCTCTGCCGGAACAGTTTGACTTGTCTGGAAGTCCGATACGGAATAACCGGCAACCCGATCCATCTCCGCATTCGCCGCTTTGGGAACATCGGCATCACCCCCGCCGACAATCCGGTCCGGGAGGCCGTATGAAAGCCGTTGCATCACTTCAGGAGGCAAATAAGCCGGGTTTTGCACCCGAATCAACGAATCCATCGCGCCTCCCGTATCACCCCAAGACTCGACCGGAGACAGCACCCATGATACCTTTCCGTCGGGAAGGAGATTTTCGGCAAGCGGATTGCGAAAAGCCCAACGCTTTTCAGTTCCCAATTCACGCCAAGCCTTAGTGAGACACCTTTCCTTCCTGGCCATTTCTTTCCCCGCCTCCTTGAGGTTTTTTCGATCCTGATCCTCTTCTGAATTCTTTAATGCATCCAACAGTTCTTGAGGATGCCAGAGTATCGTAAATAACGCCGAATATTCTTCAGGCCAAAATGGTTGCGCCTTGGCGGCTTCACTGATCAAAAACAGCAACCATTCCGGTTCCCATAATTTAAGATCGAGGATTAATGTAGCCAGATCTTGAATCCGTGGTTGAAAAGCCAGGTGTTCCCAGTTCAACAAGGCAAAATCGTGATCACGCCCAACAATATACCTGGCCAGTAGTTTTCCATGACCAATCACACCGGTGGTGGATTGCTGACCGATGATGCCGCCGGCCCCCGAGTCTTCCCATTTTTTTAAGTTCAGGGCGATACGGTCCTGGGCTTTTTTCAGCATATCACGCCATTCGTTGCGGTGTTTCTCCGAAAAGCGCCCGCTCTCAAACTCTGCCAGTTGTTTCCGGGCCATCTCCCATTCCCTGGGTATGCTGCTAAAACGGTCCCTGCAAATCTCGTGACCATTCCGGGTGTATTCCTTACCGCAACGGTAAAATTCGGTCAAAACTTCAACGAACCGCGCCAGGGATGCCGGGTCATCCGGTTGAAAGCCTCCACTATCATCAAGCCAAGGCTGCACCAAATAACAATGGCCACCCTCCTCCCAAATGATCGTCTTTTGCCAGGGAACAGCCCAACCACGGAACGACCGTTGCTCAAGATATTCTAATATACTCCGTAACCAGGTCAGCTCGGCTCGGGGATAGGATCTCCTCCCAATCCGGAACCAGCCTTCGGAAGTATCGACATAGATTGCGTCTGTTACCGGCATGATTCGCCTGGGTTTTAACCCCGAACGTTCTAATAGCGGCGCCCAACGGCCATACTCTGTTTTCCGGCCGAGAAACCCTGCGGCCGCTTGAGAATCCGGCGGATGATCTCCTTTCACGCCCTGTTCCACCTCCCGGGATTTCAGCATAGTATATTCCCGTTCCATCCAAGGTGAGCTTATCCCTAACCTGTTTCATCCCACTTCTTCGGGGATTAACATGAGAGCACCAACTTCACTTCAGTCTCATAAAATATCCTATGCTTAAGTCCGAAATTGATGATTCAAGCATGCCTCCCCATGGCGAATCCCGGTCAAGTTGGTCTTTTATTGAAATTGAGGCAAATACCGGTTTGTCAGAATTGGTGGAATCGGCGTATCAGGCTGGGGCGCGCACGCGCGTGCCAATCCGGAATAAGGAGGAAACCGCTTGGAGATCCGGAGTCGGGCCCCGTTACGTGTCAGTTTTGCCGGCGGGGGAACCGATATCGAACCCTATCTTTCAGAAAAAGGAGGGGTTGTGCTTAGCACCACAATTAACCGCTATAGTTACGGAACATTGATTCCCAGAAACGATCAGGAAATACAGATTGAGTCCCTGGATGTAGAGGTCTTTGCCAAATTTATGGCCTCACAAAAACTGGATTTCAACGGCCAACTGGATCTGGTCAAGGCGGTACTCCGTAAATTCGATGGTTGGAAACAGGGCTTCTCCTTGTTTTTGCATAGCGATGCCCCACCCGGTAGCGGGCTGGGTTCCTCCTCTACGATGATAGTCACCCTTTTGGGCTTGTTCCGGCAATGGCTAAGCTTACCATGGAATAACTATGATCTGGCGTCCCTGGCCTATGAGATTGAGCGTTGCGACTTGGGGATTCGCGGGGGTAAACAGGATCAATATGCCGCAGTTTTTGGGGGATTCAATTTCATTGAGTTCTACCACGATACCACTGTCGTCAATCCGCTGCGGATTACTGCGGCAATCCTGAATGAACTCGAATATCACCTTTTGCTCTGTTATACCGGCAAAACCAGGTTGTCGGCAAACATCATCGCCACTCAGGTCGATGGATACCTGAAAAAGAGCGAGAGTTCGTTGCATGCCCTGGATCAATTGAAGGCCATTACGGTTGCAATGAAGAACGCTCTGCTTCAGGGGCATTTGAATCAATTCGGAGACTTGTTGCATCAGGGATGGATGGAAAAGAAACAACTAGCCGGAGCGATCAGTAATGAGAAGATCGATAGTCTGTACCATCTAGCCCGAAATAAAGGGGCTTTGGGCGGAAAGATCCTGGGGGCCGGCGGCGGCGGTTACCTCCTTTTGTACTGCCCATACAACCGAAAACATATCATAGCCGCCGAACTTGAAAAGGTAGGGGGACAGATTACTCCGTTTAGTTTTGAGAACCAGGGCCTTACAACCTGGAGGGTGGAATAACCATCCGGAGGATGGAACAACTATCTGGAGGATGGAATAACCACCTGAAAGGTAGAATAGCTATAACAATGCCTAAAAACTTGTTGTCGCCAACTACTGCCATCAGGCATCGACCCGAGGAGCCCCAATATGACCACCTATTTTCATAAATGTACCGATCCCTTAATCCGGATTACAGATGACGCACGCGCATATACGCGCCCACAAGCCAAGTCGGTCTGGGGTGGCGGGGCGATCTTTTTGGATCGGGACGGCACCATTATCGTAGAAAAGAATTACTTACGGGAGATTGAGGATCTCAAGTTACTCCCCGGAGCCGTTCCAGGCCTAAAAAAACTCGGTGCCACCGGTATGCCGCTTTACTTATTGACCAATCAGGCGGGTATCGCCCACGGTTACTTTGATGAAAACCGGGTTGATGCGATCCACCGCTATTTGATCGACTTGTTGGCAACGGCGGGGATTCATTTCCGGGGCGTGCTCTATTGCCCCCACCACCCTCAGGCCGAAGTTGCCGCGTACCGGACCGATTGTTTTTGCCGCAAACCCAAACCTGGATTACTGCTCCATGCGGCATATCTCGACTCCATCGATCTTTCACGAAGTTTTGTGAT
>DASVMB010000247.1:0-6558 GCA_036384575.1 Bacillota bacterium | reverse complement strand
AACATGGCCCATGATGGTGACAACCGGTGAACGGGAGACCAGCGACTTGGGATCGTCCTCAATCTCCTCCACCCGAAGTTTTTCTTCCTCGGTGGGCGCCGCTGATGCGGTAATCCCATACTCACCGGCGATCAACGTCATGGTATCTCTATCAATATCCTGGTTGATTGTGGCCATGACCCCTAAACCAATCAGTTTCTTAATGACATCTCCGGCGGCAATCTCGATCAAATGAGCAAAATCCTTCACCGACATGACATCGGGCAACTGAACCGATTTAACGGTAGTTGCCGGACCTTGCGGTTTGACCGGCTTGGCCGGAGCAAAAGATTTGTTGTGTTGCTGCTGATTGTTCCAGCGGCCCCGGTTCGGACCTGTCCCGGTCTGACCATGTGCGTTTCCGGCATGAAAATCATGCCCCGGACGGGTAGTCGCAGGTTTGCCGCCCCGGTTCGGTTGATTCTGATTGGGGCGCGGGTTTCGAGACGGCTGGCCCGAAGGGTGCCGCTCGACTCCGTGCTGGCCTGAGAATTTATTGGCTCCCGCTCCACGATTATCCCGCGGCGCATCGTTTCGCTCCGGGGGATGCGGACGGTTTTGGGGATGAGAGTCCACCCTGCCTTGAGCCTGAGCTTGAGCTTGAGGACGTCCTGAAAAACCACCCTGATTCCCTGTAGTACCCGGGCGCACTGGTCCCCGGGATTCGGTCCGTGCGTGCGGATTAACCTGGGGTTGAGGTTTGCCTGCCATCGGGCCGGACGGTTTACCTCCGGGTTGAAAGGCCGGAGCAGCTTGTTTAGGGGCCTGATTTGCAGGAGCTTGTTTGGGAATCTGATTGTTGACAGGAGCCGGTTTGACCGGAGCCTGATTCACCCCGGAAGCGCCCGGCATACTACGGCGTGTTTCCGGATTTGCCGCGGCCTGGTTGGTAACCGGCGGACGATTCGGGCCGGAAACGGGGGTCGCCGCTCGCGGCTTCGGAGCGTTACCCGGCGCCACTTTAGCGGAATACGGTTGAGTAACCGGTTCCTTGGATACCGCGGCATTCTGTTGGGGTTTCACACCTTCGGGAGTCGCGGGTTTTAACTGCGGAAAGCGGGATTGTTTTTGCGGGGCTGGAAATGCCTGACGGGCTTGCTCCACAAAGTTATCCTCAATGGTGCTCATATGATTACGAACATTGGCACCCAATTTATTCAGAAAATTCATAAGTTCCTTGCTTTGAATCCCCAATTCCTTACTGAGTTCATGTACACGGATCTTATTTATAATAAACCACCCCAATCTAAAGATAATCACGGTTTTCGCGGCTGCAGACAATGCTCCTCCGGACTTGCTTCGCTCACGCACGCATAATCCAACCGCTTATTTTTCTTCCAGGCGGGAACGGATCGCGCCCGCAAAATCAACTCCAGTCACACCGATGAGGCCCCGTTCCGGACGTCCGATACATTTTCCCAATTCGGAACGGGTACCATAGCAAAAGAAACCGGCATGGTATTTCTCACACCAAAAACTGAAGTTACGAATGGTTCGCGGCGCAAGATCCGTGGCGCAGATGACCAGTAACACTTGCTGTCTTTTTAAACCCGCCTCTACCGCAGCCGTGCCGCTTACGAGCCGGCCGGCCCTGGCAGCCATGCCCAATAATGTTGTTATCGAATTCATCGCGTCAATGAAGACAGTTCATTCTTCAAACGTTCCCGGATTTCGGGAGTAACCTTTATTTCAAGGGCTTTATCAAGCAACGATCCCGCGAACGCCGCTTCCAGGCAATTAGAATTTGGGCAAATATAGGTTCCCCGGCCGGACTTCTTACCGGTTGGATCAACCAAAACCTCTCCCTCGGGCGTTCGAACGATGCGGACCAACTCTTTTTTGGGGCGAATCGTTTTGCACCCCAGGCAAGTCCGTTGCGGAATCTTTTTAATCTTCATCCTTCTTGACGGTTCCCCCTTTTTTGCGTTCCTTAGCGGAGCGAGGTTTATTCCCGTCCTTGGCCGGTTCCTTCTTGGCCGTCCCGGTTTTGGCTAATTCCTTCTGAAGCAATTGGCCGATGGAAAAACCGGTGAAACCGGATTCATCCTGTTTTTCACCCTCGGACTTAAATGATTTGGTTTCGGATGTTTCAAGCGCTTCCGGGGAAGCCGACTCCTGATTCTTGCTCAAAACATCGCTGAAGAAATAATGATCTTCCGGGGAGGGGAAGGCTTCTTCCTCAAGTTCCAAACGTTCCAGATGTTTCGGAACATTCTTGGATTTCTTGGTCTTCTTTTTCGGAGCGTACTCTTCCTCCTCTTCCTCAACGGCAGGTACTGTCCCGGGTTCCGTTTCAACCGGTTCCGGTTCAAAAGGTTCCTCGGATTCAGCCTCTATTTCATCGGGGCTCATCGGCTCCTCCTGAGGCTCGCCAGGGAGATTTTCCGTCGCCAATACTTCCTCGGCTTCCGTTGTCCCGTTCCCTTCGGCTGTTTCAACCGGTTCCGGAGTTTCACTCAACTCCCTGAATCCGATCTCCTCGCGTATCATACGTTCAATCTCTTCAGCCTGTTCTGCGGCTTGAGTTTCACTCTTGATATCAATCTTCCATCCGGTTAGTTTGGCGGCAAGCCGCGCATTTTGTCCTTCTTTGCCGATGGCTAGTGAAAGTTGAAAATCGGGTACAATCACAATCGCTATTTTCTTCGAGGGCAGGATTTTAACCTCGCTGACCTTGGCCGGGCTTAAGGCGTTCACAATGAATTCAATCGGTTCGGAACTCCAGGGAATAACGTCAATCTTCTCCCCTTTTAATTCGCGAACAATCATCTGTACCCGAATTCCGCGGGCACCTACACAAGCCCCGACCGGGTCAATCTGCGCATCCCTGCTGACAACGGCGACCTTTGAACGGAAACCCGGTTCCCGGGCAACCGACTTGATCTCCACCAATCCATCCTGTATCTCCGGTACCTCTAGCTCGAAAAGGCGTTTCAGTAAACCGGTCCGAGTACGGGAAAGCAGCACTTGAGGGCCTTTGGTAGTCTTTTTAACCTCAACCACATAGGTTTTAAGCCGTGTGCCCGGTTCGTAGTGTTCGTTGGGCATCTGTTCATTCCCAGGCAGAATCCCCTCGATCCGTCCCAGATCAATAAAGATATTCCGCTGTTCAAAGCGTTGAACGATACCGGTGATTAGATCTCCTACCCGATTGACGAACTCATCGTAGATGATACTTCGTTCTGCCTCACGAATTCGCTGCACCACAACCTGTTTGGCGGTTTGGGCGGCTATCCGGCCGAATTCTTTCGGAAAGATCTCAAACTCGACCAGATCACCCAGTTCGAACACAGGGTTAATTCTCTGGGCATCCGCCAGATTGATCTCGTTTTTATCGTCTTCCACTTCCTCGACGACCGTCTTGTGGGTAAAAACATGGAACTCGCCCGTATCCGGATCGATACGTACCTCGATGCTCTGGGCGACCTTTTGATCCCGCTTATAGGCCGAGGCCAGAGCGGTTTCAATCGCATCCAATAAAATTTCTTTACTTACGCCTTTCTCCCGCTCCACCTGCTCCAGGGCATCCAAAAACTCGTGATTCATTGCTTTTTCCTTCCCCCTTCTCGGCCGAAGATTTCCGAAATCAAATGAGCTTTAACGATCGTCTTTCGGGGAATCTCCATCATTGAACCGTTTATATCGATTTGAATCCATTTTTCATTTTCTGAATCCCGGACTCCCGTAAGTAAACCCTGTAAGCGCCGGGAACCCCCGATCGGTTGATTCAATCGCACCTCGATCCGGTTTCCGGTGAATCGGATGAAGTCCCGGTCCTTGACAAGCGGCCGTTCCACCCCGGGCGATGTCACTTCTAAAAGATAACTGCCGGGAATGGGATCTTCCCGATCAAGTAATTCGCTTAAGGCTTCGCTAAAACGTTGGCATTCATTGAGGCCGACTCCGGCCGGGTAGTCAATCATGCAGCGTAATACCCAGTTGGGCCCTTCCTTATGATACTCAACCTCAACCAATTCATACCCCAGCTCCTGGGCGAGCGGCTCAGCGAGCCTCGATACCAGATCTTCAATACGTTCTTTCGGCACCGCTTCATAACCTCTTCCGTGTAAAACGGAAAGAGTGGGATCGCCCCACTCCTTTCAGAAATTTCTCCAAATTAGTTTACCATACCCGAACCCTTTTGGCAAGTGCTTTCTGCACTAGCAGAAGCTGCAAGCGCCAATTTTTTACGCCGCTTACCAGTTCGGTCCCATTAAGCCCGCTCCGCCCCGATATTACGGTAACCGAGCCGTTCCGATATGCCGGCCGCCGCATGTAACACCGCAGGCAGAATTTCAGCTTTAATCCGCGGTTCAGTCATTCGCGACGCCGGTCCGGAAACACTAATGGCCGCATAAACCCTGTTTTCGAAATTCTTAATCGGTGCCGCTACGCAGGTAACCCCCTCATCGCGTTCGGAGAAATCGAGGGCATAGCCATCCCGCCTGATTTGAACCAATGCTCCAATTAAGTCTTCAATATTGGTAATCGTCCGTGGGGTGAACCTGGTGAAATTTACCCGGGCGAAGCCTTGCCTTAAATCTGCATCCGCGAGACCCGCTAGTAGCACCTTACCGGTGCCGGTGCAATAAGCCGGTCCCCTGCTGCCGACACGGGCGAACATTTTGACAATCACGATATTGGTCGATTCCAATTGATCGACATAGACTACTTCAGTCCCGTCGAGTACCGCCAGATTGGTGGTCTCATTGACTTGTTCCATGAGACGCTTCAAATAAGGCCGGGCGATGGTGCGCAGATCACTTGCGACCAGAGCTGCGTTTCCGACCTCGAAAGCTTTGATCCCCAGCCGGTACTGGAGCGTGTTCTCGTCCTGTTCGACAAACCCCCGATTCATCATGGTATTAAGCAAACGATGAGCGGTGGTAAGTTTCAACCCTGACTTTTTGGCGATCTCTGAAATTGAAATCGCCTGGTTCTCCCGGGCCAGGATCTCTAGGAGTGATAACGCCCGTATTACAGCCTGGACGGTTTCCCCCTCGCCTTCCTTTCGCGTGCGACTCAAGATATCACCTCAAATTTGTTGATGCAGCCCATTCATGTTGGCCTGCAACTCCTCCACCTCTCCCAGATAAAAAAGGGTCTGGAAATAGGCGTGAACGGTATCGGGATCGCTCTGATGGAGCTCAAAAGCCTTGCGAAGCATGGGTAAAGCCGTGCGGTATCGCTTTTTTTCCCAATAATACAATCCGACTTTCTTTAATAGCGGAAATCCCGGACCGTAATTCATTGCGATGGACCAAACGAGCCGCATTGGAAGTTTAATTCCGGCAGCTTCAAATATCCGGCCCCAAAGATACCAATAGTACCATGAATGCCTGGCTTTCCATATCTGACCGGCCATACCGAGTATGGCCCGGCTGCGCTCACCATTGTCCCATAACTTTTCCAGCTGGCGGATGCGTACTTCGGTTTTAGCAGCTGGGTCGTTCAATTGATTCAATAATTGTAAAGTTTGACGTCGGGTAAGATTATCCGGCGCCAATTGCAGGAGGCGAAGCAAATTTTCTTGGGCATCATGAAAACGGCCAAGTTTAATCAAGGTTAAACCATAATTTTGAAACGTTTGGGGATGTACCGGGTTTAGCTCAGCCGCTTTTGCAAGCCAACCTGCGGCTTCCTCGTACCGGCTATGCCTGAAACAAAAAGTGCCGTAATGGAAGTAACTTCCCCACCATTCATTGTTGACCTTTAGAGCTTGCTGATAATAAAGCTCGGCTTGGACCAAGTCCTCTTGTTCTTCGGAGAGCAAAGCCAGGTTATTTAAGATATTGACCCGCGATGGTTCGGTTTCCAAAGCTTCCAGCCACAGTTTACGGGCAAGCTCGTTCTCTCCCCTGCCGGCGTGGATGGCACCCATCATATCCAGGACCGTCGCTTCGTGGGGTTCATAAGCCAATACCGACTGCAAGGTTTCAAGCGCCGCATCGGGTTGATCGTTGGTATGGTAAAAAAAGGCCAGCCGTATCCAACCCTCGGTGAACTGCGGCAGGGTTTGAACCAGATTCTTTAGAAGTTGTTCGGTTTTATCCTTATTGCCAAGTTGATAATAAACCTCCGCCATGACTAGCGGTATCCGGGGATGATTTCCGGCGATCAGATGAAGCCGCTCCAAAATGCTTATGGAATAATCGTAATTATGTACAATATCGCTTTGCATCAAAAATAACAATAGAATATCGATAGCCTCAAGAAAACCGGGGTCATAAGCGACAGCCTGCAAGAGACTCTCCAGCCCCTCACCCCGGGAGGATTCGTTCTTAGCTTGCGATAATATCTCAAGTCCGCGACGAAACGCCAAAAAAGCATCCAGCGATCGGGTATACATCCTGGGAGTCGTGGCGGATTCTTCGACGCCGCCATGAAGACTACGAAGCAGATTCTGCAGGCGTTCCTCCCATTCCGCCAAGAATTGCTCCTCCGGAGCCTGAAACGCATCGCGATAAATGACCTCACCGGCGCCGGGGTCATATAACACCAAAACCATCTCTAAGCCCT
>DASVMB010000246.1:0-13420 GCA_036384575.1 Bacillota bacterium | reverse complement strand
AGCCCTTCTTTTGAAAGAAGTTAAAGACACTATCACTGTGCAAGAGGCGGACAGGCCTGATTCCTCTGTAAATTGCTACACCATCGCCTCGATTAAGCTCTGATTTGTTAGATTGTTGGTCACACAGGTGTTCATACAACTTGTTAACGGATGTGATAATCAATGCTATTTCGCACTGTGATCGCCCTGGGTGAGGCTGTCTTGGGATACTTTTGCACCTCTTTGGGGTTTGTGCTGCAAAAGAAGGGTATCGGCTGGTTGGGGTTTCAGGGGCGGAAAGGACCCGGATACTACCGGGACCTCTGGACTTGGGGAATCGGTTTTGCCTTACTCAATCTGGCGGTATTACCCAATTATTTATCACTTGGAGTCTTAAACGCGTATATCGTCAATGCCATCTCCGGCTTGAACATCGTGTTCATGATCTTCCTCTCCCGATGGATACTCAATGAACCCCTCCATCCGCAGGACTATTTGTATACGCTCATTATGTGTGCCGCCATTGTGGGCATCAATCTGGCCGATGGTTCCGGTGCATCCGTATCGACTATTCAGGCTGATTTCGCTTATTTGGCCGCAGCGATACCCGTAGGTTCGCTCTTTATTTGGTTTCTTTTGCGAGTTGCCAAGGTATTACGGCCGACCTCCGGCTTGCAGGCACTTTGGCTCGCGGCGGCCAGCGGTAGTATGAGCGGGCTGATGATCACCTACATGAAGATTCTTCAACTGGAGCGGGGCACCCAACTGCTTTCCTACCTCGGTTCACCCTATCTTTATTGTTTCTTTACCGTCTCCGCCCTGTCGATGGTGGCCATTCAAATGGCGTACCGGATGGGGTCGATGATCCTGGTGGGCCCGGCCCAATTTGCCACCACCGTCTTCTACCCCATCCTCGCCGCTTATCCCATCTTCAGCCTTCCGGTCAATCCGGTCCAGGTGGTCTGCTTCATCGCCATCGTGACCACCGTGGTACTGATGGTGAAGGATCATGCCCGGGAATAAAACAAGGCAAAATTGTATTTGATCGATTTCTACACCAAATTGTCCGGATTGTGAAAATCCCCGGAAACCAAGTTTACATGTCGCTTTGTTTTGAGCAAAATCCAAACGATACAGGCCAATGTCACCGCGCCGCATGCGACGAAGCTGAAGTTTCCTCCCATTTTTTCGGCAACGCTTCCCGCAAAAAAATTACCGATGGGTGTAGTCCCCGCGAATGCCAGGCTGTATACGCTCATCACCCGGCCGCGATGCCCGTCGTCGGAATTCAATTGCACTGTGGAATTGGCAGTGGTCATGAAGATGATGCTGAAAAAGCCGATTACGGCGATGAAGAACATCGCCAATTCGTAATGATGAACAAATCCTAAAACCAGATAAAACAAACATTCTATCACGGCACTGCCGAACAGAATTTTAGCGCTTAATCCCCGCCGGGAACGGGTCGAGACCAACAATGCCCCCACCAGCGATCCGATTCCCATCGCCGCCAACAAAAAGCCATAACCGCTGGCCTGCCTGTGAAGAACCTCCCCGGCAAAGACCGGAATCAATACATCCATATTCATGGCAAAGGTTCCGACCGCGAACATTGCCAGGACAGTACTCCAAAGCACCGGTTTGGAGGCGATATATTTCAATCCTTCTCCGACATCCGCCAGCAGTTTGGTGTTTTGTGCGCGTAACCGGGTATCTGAAGTCCGGATGAGGAAAAGGCCGATTAAAACCGCAATGAAACTAATGCCGTTTAGGAAAAAGCAAATCGCTGTACCCAGGTAGAGCATGACGATGCCCGCGATAGCCGGGCCAACGATTTTTGCGATATTGACGATGGCAGAGTTTAGAGCGATAGCATTCATCAGATCATCCTTGCCCACCAGTTCGATGAAGTAAGATTGCCGGGTCGGCATATCCAGGGTATTTACAAATCCCATCACGAGCGCCAGAATCAAAATCTGCCAATACTGAATCTGACCGGTCCAGACCAATAGTGCCAGGATGAGCGCCTGAATCATTAATACCGTTTGGGTAAAGATCAGCACCCGTCTCTTCGGAAAGCGGTCCACCAAAGTTCCGGCGAATAATGAAAAAAGCAACATCGGCCCAAATTGGAATACCCCCAGAATTCCCAGCAAAAAAGGGGATTTGGTAAGGCTATAAACCAGCCACTGTTGCGCCGTGCGCTGCATCCATGTACCGAGCAGGGAGATACACTGCCCGGTCCAGAAATAACGGAAATCACGGTGTCCTAAAGCTCTAAAACTCTTACCAAGTCTGATTTGAACTGTTGCGAATTTGAACATTTACAGTACCTCGCCTCGTTTATCGATTAAGTTTCTCCCAAATAACACCGGTCACATCGGTACACCGATCGAAGCGGCCTGTCTTCTAATGGCAAATCCGATTCAAGATTACTACGAAAATATCCCTTAATTATGATCCGAATGTAACAAAAATCCGAAAACCGGTTAGGTGTAAAAAAACCGTTGCCATAAAGGCAACGGCTGTAATAAACCACACAAAATCATGCCGACCGATTACGCGATGAACCCAGTTCCGGCTGAACCGGATCCGTTTTCTTTTCCGGTAAACGGCGGATACTCGTCCGTTAAAAACATCAGATACGCGTTGAGGTTCTGATTCCACCGCAAGGTCCCGGCAAGGAAATTAAACATCCTCCGGGGCATCTTCCCGGTGAAAAGGACCGCCCACCAAGCTACAAAGGTAACGGCGAGATAGGCAATTCCCCGGAAAAGCAGACAGACTCCGTGGGGGATCATCACATAAATCCATCCGAAAAAAAGACGCAGCAGTAAAATGCCGCGGGAGAGTTTATCGGGGTAATGGACCTGAAAACGTGAGGGATATCGAGCCTCTAGACCGAAAACAGGGTACTCATCCCGAAGCAGCCCCATGTACGCGGAGACCCGCAGACCCCAATCCTGCACGCCGACTTCAAAATCAAAGAGGGACTGGGGATACTTTCCGGTAAACAAGACCGCAAACCAACTGATGAACATGACCAGTCCGGCGGCAATCCCCAATGCGAAGAGGGCGATCAAATGGGGTATGAGGATGATAAAGCCTAAAAAGGTCTTCAACAACAGAATACCCCGGGATAACCGTTCCGGATAATCGAAACTCACCTGAACCGTATTCATGAACCGTTGGTCTCCTCTCAGAATAATTTAGCAGCTCCAAAGCCACCAAAAATATTATACAGGAAAATTTATAGAATTAAAACATTTTCTAACTGCCGCTGTTTGTTTTTGACGATTTATTCCTGGCAACCTCCGCGGCCAACTCATTAAGATAAACCCAACGATTCATCAACTCCTGTAACTCGTGATCCGTGTCTTGTTCCTCACGGATCAATTCCTGCAAGGCTTGATAATCACTGCCTGCCTGGGCGATCCGCTCCCTGACCCGAGCCAGCCTCCCCTCGGTTGCGTCAATGACCGCTTCAATTCCATCCAGCTCCCGTTGCTCCTTATAACTCAGTTTGAGCTGCGGTTTGGGATGTGCCGTTTTCTCCGGCAGTTTCGGCTCTGGGGCCGGCAGTTCCCGGTTCTTTCCGGATGAAGAAAGTCCGGACTTTTCGAACCTTTCCTCCAAAAAATCGCTGTAATTCCCGGTAAAATGGCGGATGGACCCATCGGGCTCGAGGGCAATCAACTTCTCCACCACCCGGTCGAGGAAGTAACGGTCGTGGGAGACCGTAATCACTACACCGGGGTACCCATCGAGGTATTCCTCCAGGATGCCCAATGTTTGAGTATCAAGGTCATTGGTGGGTTCGTCCAGAAGTAACACATTGGGGGCGGTCATCAGGACCCGTAACAAAAACAAACGCCGCTTTTCACCGCCGGAGAGTTTGGCGATGGGGGTCCATTGCATATCCGGCGAAAACAGGAACCGTTCCAACATTTGGGAAGCGCTGATTCGTTGTCCGTCAGCGATAGCCAAATACTCGGCCTGTTCCTTGAGGTAATCGATGACCCTTTGCGATTCATCCCCTTTGAGAGCTTCCTGTGTGAAAAAACCAAATTTTACTGTAGAACCGATCTCCACCCGCCCCGTATCCGGTTGAATCATCCCTGCAATCAGCCTCAGTAAAGTCGATTTGCCTACCCCATTGGGACCGATGATGCCGACTCGATCACCGGGCAAAAAGGTATAGTCCAGATCGGTGATGATCGGACGCCCGTCCCAACTCTTACCCAGTTGCTCCAAGATGACTACCTTTTTTCCCAGACGGCTGGCGCCCGCGGTGATCTCCATCTCCCGGGCCGGACCGGTCGTAGTGATCTCAGTTTCGAGTTTTTGAAAACGATCGATCCGGGCCTGTTGCTTCGTGGAACGCGCCTTGGCGCCCCTGCGGATCCACGCCAGTTCCCTGCGGAACAAATTCTGCCTTTTGGCCGCCGTGGCCTGTTCCTGTTCCTCCCGTTCGGCCTTTTTCTCTAAGAACAAACTATAGTTTCCGGAGTAACTGTAAAGTTGACCCCGGTCCAATTCGACGATGCGGTTCGTTACCCGGTCCAAAAAATACCGGTCGTGAGTGACCATCAACAGCGCTTCCTGGCGCTCTTTTAAAAATGTCTCCAACCAAGCGACAGTGTCGGCGTCGATCTGATTAGTCGGCTCGTCAAGTATCAACAGATCCACCGGATTGATGAGCGCCGCGGCCAAGGCGATTCGTTTCCGTTCACCCCCGGAAAGTGTGTCAACCACGGCTGAGAAATCAGAGATACCGAGCTTGGTCAGGACCATTTTCGCCTGGCTCTCCATCTGCCAAAGGCCGGCTTCATCCATCCGCTCGCCGAGTGTAGCTAAGCGCGCCCGAATCTTATGATCATCCGGGGCAGCTTCCGCCTCTGCCAAGGCCGACTCATACTCGCGCACCAGTTGCATTTGGGGTGAGTTCCCTTGGAGCGCGGCTTGGATCACCGTGCTTCGCTCTTTAAATACCGGATTTTGTTGCAAATAACCGATCCGGGCATTGGTTGCATGAATAATCCGCCCGCTATCCGGCGGTTCTATGCCCATCAGGATCTTGAGGAGGGTCGATTTACCGGTCCCGTTAACTCCGATCAATCCAACCTTATCGCCGCTGTTTACTCCCAGGTTTAACCCGGAAAATAAAGCTTTCGTCCCGTAACTTTTGCTGATATCCTCAGCCGCTAACAAATTCATATATACTCCTTCCTGCTCCGACCTAGCTACCCTGCTTAGCGCTGCACTCGGTGATATCCATCCGTAGCATTACAAAGCGGTCGTATGAAGCCTGATCCTTGATATTACGGGCTAAAATCGGAGCCGGATCGTCCTCCAGATGGGCCAGGAGTATGTCCAGGCCATGTTTCTTGCCGGGCAGGTCGTTGATGATCGTCATTCGTCCCCGCAAGACCAATGAAATATAACGATGCTCACACTGGCCGGGTACATACCCCTGGTCCTGGATCACTGTGGCACAAACGCAGGGATTGGCCTGGATGAACTCGAGCTTCAGTCCACTCGGTGCGCAATGGAAGTAAAGCGCCTTGCCGGCCTCGTCGTAACCATAACTCAAGGTAACCACGTATGGTTCATTCTCCCGGCAAAGTGCGATCACCGCATATTTCCCGGAGCGTAATACTCCCCCGATCATCTCGGGATCGGTGATTTGACGATCCTTGCGCCGCATATGATAGCTGTTCATGACAATGCTCCTTCCCGGTCTGTTCCCCAACTATCGATCGGTAATTTTACCCACATTTTTAATGATAATCGATAGTGTTCCGTTGGGCTGGGGGACGAATTCGATCAAATCTTTATTCATGTAATGGGTGGCGGGGAACTCGATCTCTACCCCGGTGTCGGTTTTGATCTTTTGGTTTTTAAATTTCCGTGCCGCCAGCTTCTCGGAAAATTGAACCTTTTCTTCACGGATTCCGGCTTCTTTAAGTTCGGAGACATATTCCTCCTGCGCGGTGGGGGCATCCCGAAAAATTTCCTGGGCAACCGTAGTCAAAGCCACTTCACCGCCGGTTTCCAGATGTTCGGTAACGGACTTGCGCAACCGGGCGGAGCTATCCAGTTTTTCGTTGTTATACTTCTTGCCCAGCTTTACTGCAACTCGGTTTAAGATCTTTGCCTTTTCGGCACTGGACAATTGACTGCCGCAACCCAGGAAACGTTTGGAGAGATAATACTCCTTTTCCCCGTCAAGTTCATGTTGTTTTTCAACCAGCCGCAGGGTTCGGTCCTGTAAATTAATCAAAACTCCCTCATCCGGTTTCTGATTCTCTCCCGGCAGTACGGCCCGTTGCCTGAAAAGCAAATTCACCGGGGCGTTACCCTCATATTGAACCTGATGAGTAAAGTTGCTCCGGTAATTTAGCTTTAACAATCCCAAATATGGGACGCCGTCGATTTCCGCCAGGCAGCAGATGAGATCCGCCGCCGGAATCTCAGGGTGCTGGCTCATGATTTCGAACAATCCCCCGGCCAGATCCCGGGTTGCGTCCAGAAAACCCGTTGCACCCGAGAATAATGAAGCGCAGAGTTCCGCGGTCCGGTTCGGCCCGTCGAAGAAGACGGCGTTCTTCAAATTCTCATCGTCCAGCATCTTCCGAATTAGCTTCTCCGTAAAATCAAAACCATCCTCACTCGGATCGATCTCCCGGTTTGACAAAACCGGAACCCCGGCTTCGGGATCCAGGATATGCAAGACCATATGAGAGACGGTGATCTCATGTTCGCTCATGATTTGGCTGCTCCTCAAAATGAAACGGTTAGAATTAACTAAACAGGTATAACTATAGCATGGACCGGTTCGCTACGCAAGCGTGTGACTTAAGTTCTTTCGTAGGTGCCTACGACTCTCTCTCGCTCCCTCTAGCGGCGAGCGCTAGAGTCGCGCACATGTGCGCGCGTAACCACAATCCTCCGCGGTCTATCTCACTGCCTTGTATTTTCCTTCTCCCCTCTTTCCCGCTTGCCGGGAGAGAGGAGACAAAAGGGGTGAGTCGCAAGAGATAGGTCTACTCCCCGATCATCTCAATAAACTCCTCGACCAATTTCGGTTCAAACTGCGTACCGGCGCATTTTCTCAATTCCTGTACGGCTTGGGAATGAGTAAGGGCTTTGCGGTAAGGCCGGTCGCTGGTCATGGCATCGTAAGAATCGGCAATACTCAGTATCCGGCATTCAAGAGGAATAGCGTCACCTTTCAAGCCGCGCGGATAACCGCCTCCATCCCACCGTTCGTGATGCATCAGGATCCAATCGGAAATATGCATCAATTCCTGGGCTGAATGGGCAATGCTGTATCCGATTTCGGTATGGCGCCTCATAATCTTCCATTCTTCCTGAGTTAACGGTCCTTGTTTAAAAAGGATTTGATCCGGGATCCCCACCTTGCCGATGTCGTGAAACTGCGCCAAAAGGCTGATATCGTGAATTTTTTGTTCATCCAGTCCAAGTTTACGCGATAAATCGGCCACCAGCTTTTTTAAACGATCGGCGTGATCCTCGGTAACAAAGTCCCGGGCCCGTAAGGTATTCATCAGTGTCTGTACAATCGCACTACGGTTGCTTTGATGGTGCTGCAATTTTTCCCGGTACATGTTATTGTCGGCTTCCTCAAATACATCCTTGAGACGTACTGAAGCCTCCTTCCGGAAAGCCCACCCCAACGAGATACTGAGCGGTAATTCGGGATTACTCCGGTTATGATTCTCAACAGACTCTTGGACGCGCCGGCCTGCTGTTTCCAAAAGGGTTCCATCGCATTGCGGCAAAAGAACAGCAAACTCATCACCGCCGACTCTGGCCACCACATCGTTCTGGCGAAAAGCCGACCGGATAACATTAGCCGCCGTTTGCAGCAGTTTATCCCCGGTACTGTGACCGAGAGAGTCGTTGACCAGTTTCAGTCCGTCGACATCACACATGATCACACCGACAACCGGTTCCCGGCCGCGCTCCAGCCGGCGAATCTCTTCTTCGAAATAAGCCCGGTCATAAAGGCCGGTCAAGGGATCGTGCAGGCTGAGATATTTCAGTTCCTCCTCGATCTTTTTCCGTTTGGTGATATCGCGCATGGACTCTATGGCCCGGACTAGCCGCCCTTCTTGATCGACAAGCGGTGAAGCCGTAATCCACAAATAACCCCCTTGTTTTTTCCCGATGGTATCGACATAAACCTCGGAATATAGCACCGACCCCTTTTTCTCCGTATGCTCATAATAACGTTTGATCTCCCCGGGATCGGATTGAACCAGGTCAATCAAGAGAGGACGGGGTTTCCCGTAAAACGGAATCGCATAGGCATAATCACCCCGGCCGATAATCTCCTGCTTCGGAACACCGGTCATCTCCTCCATCGCCCGGTTCCAGGCCACGACCCGTCCGGCTTCATCAATCACTAAAGTTGCGTCGGGCAGAAACTCGATGATCGCAGCCAATTGCCTGTTACTATCCTCCAATTTCTGATGCATCTGTTCCAGGTTGTTCATCATACGGTTTAAGACTCTGGCGAAATTGCTCAGTTCATCGGCACCACTGACTGGCAACCGGATGCTCAAGTCACTGCTGATTGCAATCTGTTTGATACATTGGTTCAGGGAAGCCAGCCGGTTTAAAACCACCTTCCCCAAGAATCCGGCTACCAAAATCGCTAGAAAAACACCTACACCCACCAGGGACAATCCGAAATAAAAGATACTGGCCTGGCCTTGACGGTAAATATTCCGGGGTAGTTGGACAGTAGCCACTAAAACGGGATTCCCGGAGAGATCGCTCAAGAGCCTGCCGCCTAGGACCTGATGACCGTTTAATGGCTGAACCAACTTGGGATGATCGAGATCCAGGTGAAACCGTTTCTCCTGAAAACGGTTTTGAAACTGAACGTATGGGTAGATGGCAATGGGTAGATGGGTAATTGTGGCTAACTTCCGAATCTCATCCTGGTTTAAAAACCGGCCCATCATCAAACTGCCACGGCTGGGTCCTTTTCGTTCGGATGTCAAAATGGCATGCGCTGCCAGAAGTAAAGGGCCTTCCGGCAAGAGGACGATCCCGGTTCGACTTTGTTCTCCTTTCACATTCGTCAATCTGTCGCTCAATGCAAGGATGGTAAATATTCGCGGATCGCGGATCTCACGGGCCTTTGTCAGATCGAAAGCTTTCCCGTAAACGACCCGGTTGGATTTGTCCAGATAAAGGATGAGATTTAATTGAAGATCCATAAATGTTTCATCGGGTAGATTGATCGAAATATAATTGGGATCACCCGTCGCGATAAAACGATAGGTATCGTCCCAGCTTGCCCAATCGTCCGTTTCCTTACCCAGATCATGAAGTTCATTATCCAAGGCATTCACCACTTGGAGCAGGCTTTGATGGACGCTGTCGCGCTCAATGGCCCCGAAACGGCTGGCCAAAAAGATCTGCGTTGTGGAATACAGAAGCACGATCAATATCGTGCAAGCCGTACCAACTACATATAGTACCCGCTTGCGGATGGCCACAGGCATCACTCCTCATCTATCGTTGTGAACCGTTCTAAGTTGCATCCATGCCTTGCTTTGGAATGGGGTGAGCCCACACTCGGGGGAGAGCAGAACCCTTGGTTCTCTGCCGTTAAATCTATACTCTGCCATACGGTGAGGTTCAAGTTCGAAAACGGTACATAGCAAAAAAGACCGCCATTAAGTGGTCTTCATTGTGTTTTTTCTATTTGAATGGAGATTTGGCATTATCGTTTCTTCCTTTTAAATCTATGTTGAAATGATAAAAATAGGGAAGAAATCCAATTTAAGCATTTATTCTACATATTACTCTGGAATTCCTGCAGATACAGTCAAAATTTGCCATACCCGCGGCCGGCTCCCAACCCCTAAATTTCGGCCGGATCTTTCTCCTTAAGTTTACGAATGAGCGCCAACCGTTCGGCGAAGTTTTTTTCCAGTCCTTGTTCCGTGGGATGGTAGTATCGTTTCTCCCGGAGATTATCGGGCAGGCACTGCATATTCGTTGTTTTGGCGGCAAATTCGTGAGCATAGCGATAACCCTTGCCGTACCCAACCTCCGCCATGAGTTTAGTCGGGGCATTCCTTAACCAGAGCGGAACTCCTTCCGCCAAGGTCTGTGCGGCGTCTATTTTGGCGCTCTCATAAGCAAGATAAAGGGCGTTGGATTTAGGGGCCAATGCCAGGTAAACCACTGCTTCAGTTAGATTCACATTGCATTCCGGCATTCCCAGGTAATGAGCGGCTTCGTATGCCGCGTTGGCGATGGAAAGCGCCCGCGGATCGGCAAGACCCACATCCTCGGAGGCGAAACGAATCAAGCGGCGCGCCACGTATAACGGATCCTCTCCGCCCTCCAACATCCGTGCCAGCCAATAGACTGCAGCGTCGCAATCACTATTGCGCATCGATTTATGAAGCGCTGAGATGATGTTATAATGTTCCTCTCCTTTTTTATCATAAAGCAAGGTTTTATGCTGCAAGGAATCGGCAACGATGGCCGCATCGATTGTAACACTCCCGTGGACCTGCGGCGCGCTATTTACCGCCATCTCCAGAACATTTAGGGCAGCCCTGGCATCACCATTAGCAAAAACAGCGATCCGTTCCAAAAGATCCGGATCGATCGCGATGGACATTCCTCCAAAACCCCGTTCATCCCGGAGGGCATTTTTTAGTAACTCGACGATTTCTTCTGTTTTTAAGGCATGAAGTACAAAAACCCGAGAGCGCGAGAGTAACGCCGAATTGACCTCAAAGGAAGGATTCTCGGTCGTAGCCCCAATGAGAATGATATTCCCCTTTTCCACATGGGGTAAAAAGGCATCCTGCTGGGCTTTATTGAAACGATGAATCTCATCGATAAAGAGGATAGTGCGCCGTCCCAGACTGCGACTGGCTTCCGCCTGAGACATCACCTCGCGGATCTCCTTGATCCCGGAGGTTACTGCGGAAAATGTGACGAATTCGGCGTGGGTCATGGCGGCAATCACCATAGCCAATGTAGTCTTGCCGACTCCCGGGGGTCCCCACAAAATCATCGAACTTAGCTTGTCCTGCTCGATCAAGCGGCGGAGAACTTTTCCCGAACCCAGCAGATGTTCCTGGCCGACGAAATCATCCAGATTGCGGGGACGAATCCGATCCGGCAACGGCGCCTTCGGATTCATACCCTCAAACAGCGAACTCTGTATCGGTTCCATAAACTTGCCTCACCTTCATCCCTCGTTGGCTGGCCGCGCTGCCTTAATACCCATCCAAAGACTGATTTTATTATAACCCTCTTGCCAAACGATGGCAATCCGCTTTCCCGAGCGTGATTCATTAGAAGTGACGGCGGAAAGGTTAAATTTTTTACCGATAGGTTGAAACTTGCCGTATCTTCCGGTACACTGGATTTGACTTCCGGCATCACCGGGTGTTTAATGGAATTATCCTTTTTCAAAAGCTTTCATAGATCAATGTTTGAGTTAAATTCTTCCACTTATCTAGGGACACTCATGAACCGATTTCAATATTATCAAAGAAAGAATCACCCGGTATAGGTCATGCAAACACAATTAACCGAAAAAAGACAGTTACGACGGGAGATTATTGATCTCACCCTTCCCGTTCTGGCGGAACAGTCGTTTATTACCCTGATGGGCGTGATCAACGCCATCATGGCCGGACATATCGGAAAAGAAGCCACTGCGGCAATCGGCATGGTCGATATGCTAAACAATATTTTTATCGCGATCTTCTCCGCATTGGCCGTTGGTGGAACGGTAATTGTCGCGCAGTTTACCGGACAGACCAATTACCGTCGCGCCAATGAATCCGCCAAGCAAGCCTTATATGCCGGAGTTATCCTGGCAATCGTGATCACCTTCATCATTGGTCTATTCCGCCAGCCTTTGATGGGACTTTTATACGGCGCCGCCGATCGCCGGGTACTGAGCTACGCCCTTCCCTACTTGGAAATCACCTTGTCTACCTATCCGCTGATCGCCTTTACCTCAATCGCTTGCGGTGTTCTGCGGGGTGCGGGAGATACCAAATCACCGGCCCGAATCGTTATTTTGATGAATATCATCAATATCTGCTCCAGTTACTTGCTTATATTCGGCATCTCCCTAGGCAACCTGGTCATTTCCGGTCTGGGAGTCCGGGGAGCGGCACTGGGGATCGGGATTGCGCGCCTCATGGGCGCCTTGGCTCTTCTGTATATTATCGTCCGGGGCTCCCTGAATCTCAAGGTTTACCACATTTTCCGATTCAAACCTGATTGGGAACTGCTCAGGGCGGTTTTGAACATCGGAATCCCGGCAAGTATCGAAACGTTATTCTTTAATGCCGGCAAATTAATCACTCAGACATTTATTGTCGCCATGGGGACCGTGGCCATCGTCTCCAATTACGTGGCCAGTTCACTGCACAGTCTGATGACCATTCCGGGCAGTGCCTTAAGTACCGTCTCCACCGCCATCGTCGGACAGTACATGGGCCGATCCGATAAAGCCGGGGCTAAAAAAATCCTTTTTTACATGAATAAACTGGGTACTGTCAGCCTGATGGCGATGAATCTACTTTTCCTTCCGCTATTTCCCCTATTCGCCTCGTTATATACACCCAATCATGAGGTCATTCGCCAGGTTACGGTGTTACTTCAATATACCGCATTGTTCCTCGTTTTTTGGCCGATATCCTTTGTGACACCCTCCGGATTGAAAGGCGCCGGCGATGTCCGCTATACTTTGATCGTCTCAGCCATCAGTATGTGGGCCTTCCGGATCACGCTGGGCTATATTTTGTGCATTCATCTACGAATGGGGATCTTGGGGGTTTGGCTTGGGATGTATACCGATTGGATCATTCGTGGAATCGCGTTTATACTTCGAATGAAGGGAAATAATTGGCAAAAGCATGTTATTGTAGGCCATGCCAGTCAAGGCCAATAAGGCTTATGGTTTTATTTCTAACTTCAAACTTTACTCTTCACAATTTTGATTACTCCCTTGAAGATAATTTTTGCTACCGCATAGACTGGAACCGCTACCAGCACTCCCACAAAGCCGAAAAGGGCCGCAGCCACTAAAAATATGAAAATAATCGTAAGCGGATGGATGGCGAGTCGTTTCCCGATGAGTTGGGGGGCGAGTAGATGGCTTTCCAGCAGATGTACACCAACCGCAAGGATAACTATCTCTAATGCCAACCACGGATTCTGGGCCAGGCCGACAAGGACTGCGGGAACCACTCCGATAATCGGGCCGAACATCGGAATAAAAGCAGCCACCAACGCAAACAAAGCCAGAATCAACGGATAATGCAGCCCGAGAATTAAATAACCGATATAGAGAACGACTCCCAAGACTGACGCCAGAATCACCTGGCCGATAATATAAACCGCCACCACCCTATCG
>DASVMB010000245.1:0-3339 GCA_036384575.1 Bacillota bacterium | reverse complement strand
CGGTCCACGATATCCCTGGGAGTGATGACATCCTCTTTACTGGCTTGTCCCACCTTTGCATCCAGGGTACGGGGGAAGAGATTCATCTGGAGCAAGATAATGAGCATCCCAAAACAGAATAAAATCAATAAGCCTTCCCGGAAAGACGGCATCTTGAAGATCCCGATCAGTTTTGTGGCAACCTCCACCGACTGCGGATTGGGGTGCTTCGATTTCTTCGGATTTAAACCCTGACTCTCATTGAGTTCCAAGATTAGCACCTTCCATCTCATGCTGGTAGCGCTCATAAGCCCGAATGATCCGTTGCACCAGCTCGTGGCGGACGACATCCTGATCGGTTAAGGTGATGACGGAAATTCCCGGTACATCGTGGAAGATCTGTCCCACCTCGGCCAGACCGGAAACGGTCCCCTTGGGCAGGTCGACCTGGGTGATATCCCCGGTAACCACGGCTTTTGAGCCAAAACCCATTCGGGTCAGAAACATCTTCATCTGTTCGGGGGTGGTGTTTTGGGCTTCATCCAATATGATAAAGGAGTCATCCAGGGTGCGGCCGCGCATATAAGCGAGCGGCGCGATCTCGATGGTCCCCCGTTCCAGGTATTTCTGGAAGAGGTCAACTCCCATCACGTCGTATAAGGCATCGTAAAGCGGGCGCAAATACGGATCGACCTTTTCCTGAAGATCGCCGGGGAGAAAACCCAGTTTTTCACCGGCTTCCACAGCCGGCCGGGTTAGAATCATGCGGTTGACTTCCTTGGCCTGCAGGGCGGCTACCGCAAGGGCCACAGCCAAGTAAGTTTTGCCGGTTCCAGCCGGGCCGATCCCGAAGGTCAGGCCGTTGTTGTGAATGGAATCCACATACAATTTCTGGCCGATGGTCCGTGGGTAAATCTTTTTACCACGGGCGGTAGACGCAACTACCTGTTCGGTCAGTCCGGCCACTTTTTGCAATTGATCCTCCCCGGCCAAGCGGATCATATATTCCAGTTCCGAGACCGCCGGAGGATGGCCCTTTTTGATCTGGGCATTCATCAATTCAATAAGTGCCGCGCCCCTATCTACCTGGGAAGCGGGTCCTGAGAGTTCCAACTCGTTGCCCCGGGAAAAGATATGGATATCCAATCCGGTTTCGATCTGGTGAAAATGCTCACCGAACCTCCCGCTTAACTCCTGTACCAAATGGGGTTCAATCTCCAATTTCAACTCTTTTTGTTCCAATTAAACTGGCGCCGCCCTTTCAAAATGTGAAACTCCACTGGATCCCATTCAAGTCGGAAAGCCTGTCCGTGATCCCGGGAGTTGTCTCTGAGAGGCTCAGACGATGCGGATGCCCTCCCGCGGAGCGTACCGCAGCCACTCATTTTCCCGGAGGTATTTGGCGTAGTGCTATCATTCCTATATCGCGCACCGACTCAACGGTAACATGTAATCTGACGAAATCTCCCTCGTTAGACCAGGATAAAGCCTTGGTAACCAGCGGTCCCTTTCCCAGCAACCGGCGCAAGCGTTCCGTGGCTTCGGTAAGCGCCCGCCGTTTCACCTTAGGTAAGGGCCGGGTAACCTTGCGCCATTCGACTTCGCGCCAGGTATCTTTAATGAATTCTACAACATCTACCGGATTCCTTCCTTGATAAATCCGCTTGTGCCACCGTGTCCAGGAATAATTTTTACCAGGTCGTTCCCCCAAACCAATCAGCGGGTGAAGTTTTTTGCCAAGACGGATGGAATATTCTTCCCGGCCGGTTTTCCCAATCACGGGCTGCCAAACGGTTCGTGGTTCTAAAACATCAAAATCATACCAGACTCTCGCCTCCACCACGCCGTTTGCGGGAACCTCCTCTTTGGAGAACTCCTGGTGCTCAGGATCACCGTGCCATACCGTACCGCTGATTAACAAATCTCCCCTGGCCACGGTTTCTCCCTCTTTCACAACCGGCGTGCCCCGAATGACGATCAATTTGGAGATTACACCATTCCGGGCTGCCACGATGTCACAAATGTTGATCGTTTTAGGTGCTGTCTTGCGATGTACCACCCGGACCTCGGCCACCACACCGCGAACCGATATTCCAAGCCAAACCGCTTGCGGGAGGTCCACCATGATCTCCCGTTCAATCCGGCTCTTACGTTCCAAAAGATCCTTCCGGAGCAGACCGGCTTTTACCCCGCGTTTCTCCAAGGAAGCCAAAAGAATCTCACGGTCTTTGCCTTCAAAGCCTTCCACTTTTATGAAGAAAATAAACGAAGAAAGATAGATCAACAGCATCACCGCAAAGGCCGCACCTAATAAGAACACCTTGCGGCGCTTGATTTGGCGCCAAAGAAACGGCCAACCCTTTTTCGCCCGAATCCGGCCCCTGCATCCCGAACGGCGCAGCGGTTCCCGAATTCGCAAAAAGCCGTGAGCCCGGATCTTTGCGACCAAGGCATCGCCGCCGATCCGCTTGATATCCCAAACAAACAAGCCGGATCCGGTGAGAAGATTAATCAGCTTTTCGAGATGAGCTCCCCGGACCACGATCTCCACATACCCCGTTGCCCATGAGATCAACCGCGTAAATCCCAAGTCCGTTACCCCCTACCTCCAGTCAACCAACTCCACCCGCTCCACTTTGCCCTCGATGACAATCTCTTCTTTCACCGCGCTCACCAATGTAAGCCCGCTACCGGAGACCACTAATTCCCCGAGTTTGGTGTTAATCCGGGCGATGCTCCGGTCATACTCAATCACACCGCGGTGATTCTGAATCACCAGGCTTTGATTGCCGCTCAGGATCACCCGGGGCCAGTCAACAACCGTATCCAAAGGTATGTCGAGAAAGGCGGCCACTTTATGACTGAACGGAACCTTCGTGATTTTGGCCAAAAAAATCCCTCCTATAAGTTGTATGCGAATCAAAGGAGGTTTTAGAAGAATCGCCGGGGGTTGACACCCGGCGTATTTATTTCTTTTCTTCCTTTTTCATTTTTCCGTCGCTGTTAATTCCCACATTCAACATACCGCTCAAGTCGTCGACAGTAATGTCATCCAGTTTAAACTGAAATTTATCCACTTCAACCCTTCGGACATAGAGTTTTTCGACAATAATAGTTTGGGGAGGCGGATACTCTCGCCGCTCCGCTTCCAATTTGAAAATCCTTTCCTCAAGTTCTGCCAATTTACCGTATAGATCGATATTTTTTAAGGTCAAGCCGTTGATGTTGGTTATCTTCTCGATTATACCCGCTCCCCCCTATAATCACACAAAAGCCGCCGG
Source organism: Bacillota bacterium (assembly GCA_036384575.1). Taxonomy (GTDB): domain Bacteria; phylum Bacillota; class UBA4882; order UBA8346; family UBA8346; genus DASVMB01. Next base: position 79 of record DASVMB010000245.1, on the reverse strand, counting down.
ATCTCGGTACTGCCGCATCCCCTAAATCGCCTTTACAATGACCGGAGCCGCCGGGGCATTTAGATTGTTATAGATATTC
>DASVMB010000244.1:0-7492 GCA_036384575.1 Bacillota bacterium | reverse complement strand
CGAAGATATCCGCGGCCATACCGGCGCAGTCGCCGACGTTATCGCCTACCAGGTCGGCTACGACAGCGGCGTTCCGGGGATCATCCTCCGGGATTCCGGCCTCGACCTTACCAACCAGGTCGGCGCCGACATCAGCGGCCTTGGTATAAATACCGCCGCCCACCCGCATGAACAGGGCCAGCAAGGTACCGCCGAAACCGAAGCCCAACAAGGCGTCGGGAGCAGCCATACCGAAGTAGATGAAGATGATGGTACCGCCGAAAAGACCCAGCCCATCGGTGAGCATCCCGGTGATTGTCCCGGAGCGGTAGGCAATCTTTAGGGCCTCAGGGAAACTGGTCCGGGCAGCGGCGGAAACACGGACGTTACCTTGAACAGCCATCCGCATGCCGAATTGACCGACAATCAAGGAGAACACAGCGCCCATGATGAAAGCGATCGCCCGGCCGATACCGATGATTAACTTGACTTGTTCGACGGTGTAGCCTTTAAACCGCTCCAAAGCCTCGACACTCGGGGGTACGATATAAACCGAAAGGAAAAGCACTACAGTTAAAACAGCGATCAAGGGTACAATGGTCTTTAGCTGCCGGCCAAGGTAAGCATCGGCTCCTTCGCGGATCGCATTCCAAACCTCTTGCATCTTGGCATCGCCTTTATCCTTACGCATCACCTGAGAGCGGAGTAAGAAAGCATATGCCAAACCAAGAATTGCGATGCCTAAAACGACCCACAAAGAGATCTGTTCAAACATCGTAGCATTGCTCAAATGTGACATTTCGTTCGTTCCTTTCTCTTAATGTTCTGAAATAATATTTCCCAAGTAAAAATTGGGGATCAACCAAAACGAACCTTAACAACTTGTGGCTTCATCTACCCCCTTTAAACCGGGCTGGAAAAACACGTTACGGGGTAATATGTGACACGGTCATTTTCGGACCGTTTTGAAACCCGACCTTTGGATGCGTAAACACCCCGATTGACCAACCCGTAAGATAATGTAGAACAAAAGAGCATCATATTGATAATAATAACATAGCCCGGACGATGTATAAAAACTCAACTTATCGCCCATAATATCTTATCATAAAGACCGGGTAAATAAAAGATCACCCTTTTTTTCCCGGATAGATACAAAATATTTCGAACAACCCCCGCAATAAGCTCCCTGTTGAATTAAAGGATCGCCTTCAAATAGACGAATCCGATTATCAAAACCAAGGCAGGTAAGAAATTTCCCACCCGGATCTTCTGAAGCCCCAATATGTTGATGCCAATGCCCATAACCATTACCCCGCCTACCGAGGTTAATTCCCGAATGACTGCGGTGCTAAATATCGGTTGCAATTGTGCGGCAAGTAACGTTAACCCGCCTTGATAAATCAAGATGGAAAAAGCTGCTCCCAAGACGCCGATACCCATTCCCGCCGCAAATGGGATTGAAATGATCCCGTCCATCATCGCCTTGGTGAATAGAATGGAATGGTCACCCTTCACTCCATCGGCGATACTCCCGATAATCGCCATTGATCCCACACAAAAGACCAAACTGGCGGCGATAAATCCTTTAGCCGGGCTTCCCTGGCTGATACGGAATCTTTTCTCCAGCCATCCGCCGAGCTTATCCAGGCTCGCCTCGATATTTAACCACTCGCCAATCATCGCCCCGAAAGCCAGGCTCATTAATACCAGGATCGCTTCTTGGCCTTGAAGCGCCATGCTGATTCCGACGAATATCGTAAAGAGCCCCATCACCTGTAAGGCCGTTTGGGCAATCCGCTCCGGAAAATGCTCTCTGAAGAGTAACCCCAAAGAACCCCCGATTAAAACGGCGATCACATTCACAATTGTCCCCATAGATTAACTCCATTCCGGAAAAATGTACCGATAGTTTTTGGAGGAGAAGTCGAATGCGGTAATCCTAAAATCCCCCTATACCGCCTACGGCTATTCCGTAAGCCGGATCCCCGGAGATTCTCGCAGAAATGCGGCCAACAGTTCAATCCGGCGCTTGAGACTGGGGAGTTCCAAATACTCGGTATCTGAGTGATGACCACCGCCGATCGGGCCCACCCCGTCGACTGTAGCCACACCGAGCGCGGCAAGGAGATTGGCATCCGAACCCCCTCCCGATTGAACTGCATCCAGATCGAAACCCTGGATCCGGGAGATCCGCCGTAATGCCTCATACAAGCGCTGATTCGCAGCGGTTACCGGCATCGGCGGCCGGGTAATCTTCCCGTCGATTCGGGCCGTAGTCCCGGGAACCGTACAATGAAAAGCAATCCGCCGCAAACTTTCAAGCAGGGGCTCTTCCTGTTCGGGGCGGCAGATCCGTAAATCGATCTCGGTAGCGGCATAATCGGGAATAATATTGGGGCGAATACCGCCACTGATGACTCCGGCGTTCAAGGTGATCCCCGCTTCCAGGTCAATCAATTTCTGAAGTTCGATAATCTTGTAAGCCAACTCCAACACGGCATTGGCCCCATCCTGGAAGTTAGATCCGGAATGGGCCGCCTTTCCGAAGACTCTTAACTCCATACGGCCGATGCCCTTGCGGCCTATTGTGATGCTCTCTCCTTCGGCCGGCTCCACCACCAGGGCAAATCGGGTTCCCGGGGCTAATTGGGCCAAAATCTCCCGGGATCCGGGGGAACTAATCTCCTCATCACTATTGAAGAAACATCCGATCTCACATTGAGAAGGAGACTCCATTCCCAACTGTTTCAAAGCCCCCAGAATCGTGACCACACCGGATTTACAATCGGAGACACCCGGACCGTAAGCCCGCTCCCCCTTGATGGTGAACGGCCGGGCCGTGGCGGTGCCTTGCGGGAAAACCGTATCCAGGTGCGCGGCGAGCAGGATTCGCTCCCCCCGTCCCCGGGCAGCATAATAATGAACCGAACCGTCCCCGGCATGACGCTCCTCGAATCTAAAACCGAGTGGTTCCAGCTCCCGTCGTACTGTACCGGCGACTTTGGCGATTCCCGCCTGATCTCCGGTCCCGGAATCAATATTAACCAGTTCCTCCAGGAGTTGCAGTTCGGAAATGCTCATGGCTCAACCTCACCAATCCATATTTATTTGAGAAAACTTCGTATCCTTGACTCATAGTCGGGGGCATAATCCCCGACCGGCCTGTTTGGAATATTCCCGGGTTTCCTGATATTTTTCAAAGCTTGCCGGATCTCCATGGCCAGAACATAAAGTTGCTCAAACTGGGACTCAGTAAGCAAATCGATATCCTTAGCCACATACAGCTGGGTCTTTAGTTCCGTGATGAATTGGGCGGTGAGAGTTATGGAGTTAAAATACTCCTTTTCATCGACAGATTCGAAGCTCCGGGCAATATGGACCATAACCGCCAAAGTAACTCGCCGCAACTCTTCCTGCAAAACCCGATCCTGAGGCAACTGACCAAGAGCAGTGGCCTGGTAGATTATTTTCGCCAATTCCCGGGCTTTACCCCATGCCTCAGTATCCTCAAACTTCTCATTACTTTCCAATCGACTAACCTCCTTTATCGAAACCCAGCTGCTTTCATACCACATTTAACTCATACAAGTTTCTCCACGAGTTTTTGACCCATTCACCGGTCCGAGACTTGCCGAGGAACCCATTATCCTTAACCTATTTATTCTGAATTAATTTCGTGCTATTTTTCCTTTTTCCTGCTGTACCCCGGGTCCGAACGCAACAACCACCCGTTCCAAGACGGGGTGGATTGTTTCTAATGTATAGGTTAACTTTTCATTCACAACGGCAACCCATCACAGCCAGATGAGCTCAAAAAATAAATATCCCCCGGCGGAGCCGGGGGTCTTTATCTTCTGGTGGGAACAGATTGCCGTCTTTTCATGCCTTCCAAAGGCCATGCACATTGCAATACTCACGAGCTGAAACCTGGGTAGCCTGTACCTGGAATACAGCCTCGGGGGCATCACCCGGTTTTAAAAAACGCCGGTAAGCAATCCCGTCGGCCAAAAGTTCAATCCACTCGATGTAATGTTTCTCCTCCATCGGATGGGTCACACTGCCGACCTTCACCTGATACCCACCTTCAATTTTAGTGATGACCGGGACATGTTTCTCCTTCGACGCATCTACTGTATTTTCAGTCACCAGTTGCATCGGCCGACCACAACAGACCAACTCACCCCCGCCCGCATGAACGACCTCGACGATATTGCCGCATACCCCACACTTATAAACTGCCAGTTTCTGAGTCATTGTTCGTATCCTCCTCATTTGATACGCGCAGCGCGCGATATAATTACCAGTTTTCCCCTAACAATTCAAAATAACCTTGCGGATGGGCGCAAGCCGGACAAGATTGCGGCGCTTCGGTACCGATATGGATATAACCGCAATTACGGCAACGCCAGGTTACAGGTGCATCCTTCTTAAAAACCCGATCTTTTTCAATGTTCTCCAGTAGATCCCGGTACCGCTTCTCATGTTGTTTCTCTGCTACAGCCACCCGTTCAAAAAGTACTGCAATGGCCTCAAACCCTTCCCCCCGGGCGGTTCCGGCGAACCCGGGATAGATACTGCTCCACTCCATGTTTTCTCCACCCGCCGCCTCCCGGAGATTGGCCACGGTATTACCAATAACACCTGCGGGAAAAGTGGCAGAAATCTCCACTTCCCCACCTTGCAACTGCGAAAAGAACCGCTTGGCATGTTCCTTTTCCTGATTGGCGGTCTCCTCGAAGATATCGGCGATTTGAATTAGATTCTCTTTCCGGGCCTGGCTCGCGAAATAAGTATAGCGGTTTCTGGCTTGAGACTCCCCGGCAAATGCAGTTAAAAGATTCTTTTCCGTTTGGCTTCCTTTGAAATTCATCGACATAACCTCCTAATTTACCGTATTAAACTACCATTTTGATATGCATTGCATCTCGGGAACATTCTTTTGTCTTTTTGGGCAATTCCCCCTCTTCTAAAATTGGATAACCTAATATAAATTTAATATGGTTAACTATTGCTACAAAAAAATTATACTTCGGTCTTATCGTGTCCGGTTAATTCCCGGTAGCGCAAGTTTCCAGGGCAGTCAAGCAAATGATCCCACCCGCAATGCAAGCAGATCTGATCGATCTGACTTGCATCAACCAGCGCGGCACGGAGAAAACCGTTCAAACCCTGCTGTAACGCCTCCATCTCCCCGGAACTCATTCTACTTAAAATTGTTTGAAACTGCTGAGATTCGATCCGATCAATCTCCTCAAGTAACCGGGCACCATCCGGAGTCAACTTGATCTTCAAAACCCGCCGGTCCCGCAAGTCCTCTTCCCTGCTGAGCAGATGTTTCTTAACCAACCTGTCGGTTAGCTTGGCGGCCGCGGCATTACTGATGGATAATCCCGCAGCGATGGCTCCGACGGAAGGCTCTGAATGGGTATGAACATAACGGATACAGGAAAGCTGTACTTCGGTAAGTTCCGATTTGGAAAGTTCTTGTAGTGTAGGCTTAATCACCTGGTAGACAAGGCTCTGGCAGAATAACTTGGCGGTTTTTTCAAAGATCTTCTGCGTTTCGTTCACTTTATAGACTCCCCTTACTTGAGATCGAAATGGGTTAATCGCAATGGCGCGATTGCCTTCAACCTGAATAAATTTTAACATGGTTAATTATTAATGTCAAGCATTTTTTCCCTAAAGATCCGGAGTACAGACCTGGACCTAAACCCCGAAACACACGAAATTCACGAAAACTATATCGGTTTCCTTAAGCCATTTTCGTGTGTTTAGTGCCTTTCGTGGTTAAAAGATCCCTTCTCTTTATCGTTTCTATAGCCACCACCTCCATTACCGTGGCCTCTTGGTTAATTTAGCTGGCCTTGATATAGCCTATATTTCCGTAGAATTGGTTTAGAAGTCCATCATTAAGCTCAAAAAACAGACGAAAAAGCCGACAGTGATGTCGGCGTTACAATTAATCAGATGTTTTAAACAGTCGAGCGTGGAAGCAAGAAGCGAGGGTTCAGAAATTCGCCGCCTGCTCTTGGGGTACATAAGCCACCCGCACATAATGGGTAAGATATTTTGTTGCGGCGTTCATGATGTCCTGAGTTTGAACCTTCTCAAGCTTCGGTAAAAGATTCTCGTCATAAACCAACCGGTTCTGCAGGTACTGGCTGAGGGCATTGCGAACCGAAATTCCCGTTCCTTCACTACGTTTCGCTTCATTCTGCCGTTTCATCGCCTGTACAACTTGTTGAATTTGATCCGGGTCCATCCCTGCGGTACGAAGACGATCCAGAACCTCCAAGGTTTTAGCCTCTACCCGGGGCAGCAGTTCCGGATCGGTCACGGTTAGAAATGTGAGACTGGGAGCCTTCGGCTTGTCCAGGTAATCGTAAAGGACAAAGCCGGCGTAAATCAACCCTTGCTTGACCCTAAGCTCTTCAAAGTAGTGTAAATAATCTTCAAGATAATATGCGATCACTCGGAAGGCGGGATACTCGGGATCAGTGAGTCGGGGAGCGGCAAACCCGATCCCGACCGAAGTCACCCGGCCGTTCCGTTCCTCCCTGGAAAGCTCCAGGTTTTCTTCAAGCGTGACGGGGGAGATCATTAACCTGCGGTCCACCGCTTCCGTATTCATTGCGGCGAAAAACTTCTCCAGATCCCGGATGGATTGACGCACTCCTCCCGATATCGAGAGGATCGCGTTACCCGGTTGATAGGTCTGGCGGTACCAGCGGTATACGTCTTTGCCTTCGATGGCTGCCAAAGAGTCGGAGTCAATCCAGTCATTATAAGGATGGTTGGACCCATAGAGCTCACGGGTAAGGTCGTAATACACCCGGTTGAATACGGGCATGCCCTGAACGTCGGTCCGGTATAAACCCTTGAGATCCGTGATCACATCATAACTGTAAAGCGGATAGGAAAGTAGCTCCTTCACCTCCGTCAAGGCCTTTTTGGCATCCCCCGGAGAGGTTTTGAAACTAATCAGTGAATAATCAGGATACGTAGCAACCGATACATCGCCGATCTTTGCCTTGACGTTCCCAAGCTTCAGATAAACCAAATTATTCATGATGAGGGCCGTACCCTTTTTGTCGGCCGGGTCGAGACCACTGCCGGACTTAAGGAGTAAGGTAATCTCAACCACCGGGGATTTGGTCTTTTGGAGTAAAATGGTCATCCCGCTTGCGGAAGTTCGGTCAATCCACGGTCCGGATTGGGTTGTACCGGAAGGTTCATCCGCTGCTGCGGATGGAAAAGACCATACCAGATTTAAACCGATAAATGCCAGGCACAGGAGGCCGATCCGCAGCCAACCATTCGTTTTCATTGAGAACAAATCGGACCTATAAGAAAAACCCAATCTATTTTCGGCTTGTCGCATCTCTGTCACCTCCATCCTGGTAATTACTGTGTACCAAGATCCAGCAACGTGGAGGCTGGTTGAAATACTTGTCAAGCACAGCCTGTAGATCCTTGGTCTTGATCTTTTTCAACAGCGGGATATCGT
>DASVMB010000243.1:0-13870 GCA_036384575.1 Bacillota bacterium | reverse complement strand
CACCCCCTGAGATCTATTTTGCTTATTGTAACCCATGAGCCTTCCCCCTCTCTACAATGTTTGTTGTAGAGAGGGGGAACAAGGGGGTGAGTCGCCTTTAGACTACTTGAACTGTAAATTGCGTTCTGACGGCCACAGCGTCAGCTCCCGGTATCCTCTCTCAAACCCCACCCCCACCAAAACCTCTTCCGCCGGACTCTCTAGCACCTGCTCCCCGTTCCACTGCACCACCGCGATTTTCTGGTCCGGATAAGCCCCCGCCAACAGCCGCACCAGTTCCCCCAACGCCCCGGTCAACGACTGCGGCGTTCTTTCCGTAACCGCCTGCAGCTTCAGCTTTTTCCCCGAGGCCACTAACACCGGCTCACCCGCCTCATAGACCACCCAATCCGGAGTCGCCCGTAAAAGTTCCTCCGCGCCGGGCCACTCCGGAAAGATCCGCACCACATTGGCGGGATCATGCCACCCCAGCGCCCAACACTTACCCGGTTCCGGGTCCCTGCGTAGCCGCTCCACAGCGGCGGTCCAGGCAAACTGGATTCCGCCCAGTCCCTCCACAAAATAGCCACGCCGCGCCTTACCGATATTCTCCAGCAGCTCAAAACCGGGATAAAGCTCACCCCAGGACAATTCCTCCGGCCCGACCGTCTCCCGGCAGACCATCCCGTAACGGTTGAGCAACCCTTCCACCCGGACCTCTCTCTCCATTTCGCCAAGCTCCGGCAGGAGCGACCAACGGCCCATCCGGGCGAGCACCGCCGGTTGAAGCACTCCACGGGCGCCGCTTCGATCCTTGACCGCGGTCTCCAGCAGATATCGCACCGGTCCGAAAGAATCATTGCTGATACGGCCGGCCCGGACGAGTTCCTCCAGGACTTCCCAAACAGTCATCGTTCCGCCGCCCTTGACTTGCAGAATTTGCGGCAGCGTCAGCGCGCCCCGGTTCCGGAGCAGATCTAAAATTTCCACCGCCCCCGCCGAAAGCTCACCTACGCTTTGCCGGGGTGAAACACCCGGTTCCGTGAGCCCGGCACCCACAGGAATAGTATCCGGAGCCATTACAATTGAAGTTGTATTGTAAAACCGGATTTTGAGGTTGTTTCCCTCTCCCCGCGCCTCCCAACCAATTTGACCGCTGGCAATGAGTTGATCCAGGATGATCGGACGGTAATCCCGCACCCTGACGGGGAACACTCCGCCTTCCCAATCCGCCGCAGGTAACCAAACCCCTGCCAGCTGAGTAAGGGTTTCGGCTAAACCTTCCAGTCCCACCCGTTTGCAGCCAACCCCCTGCCATCCGGCAACCAATACCGCATAGGCCTTAGGTTTTCGCGGTTCAATCTCCTTTCTGGCCTGAGCCAGGCTACGCCGGTGAATCTCCCTCAAAAGCTCCGGGCTGCACCATTCCTCGCCTCGTCCCCCGGGAACAAACTCTCCCGGCTCCGCCAATCCCGCCGCTGCCAAGATCGAAAGCTCCGTTGCGACCTCTGTTGCGGCAAAACCGTACCTCCGGCAAATCTCGGCTACACCAAAGGGCCCATGGGTCCGGAGATACCGTTCGACAATACGGCGGCGCGCCTCCTCCCGACTCATTAAAGCGGATGGCGCCCTACTACTACGATTCGTTTCCTCCTCATTAACCCGGAGAGCGACCGGATTTTCAAGCCTCAGGTCATCTAGAGCAGCCAAGTATTCATCGCGCAGCGTTCCGGCCATCACCAGCTGCGGGCCGCCGGGATCGCGGCGTATCCATACGGCCTGGCCGCTTGCTGCCAACCTCTGTAATTCTTCCCGAATCCGGACTGCGTTTTCGGGAAAAAGGGTCTCCAGTTCTTCCGTCCCCACATCTCCCCGGCGTTCCAACCAGTAGCGTACCCGCTCCGTATCGACCTCCCGGTCCAGAACCTCGAGTCCCTGCGCTTTTCTGGCGACTGCCTGCACCGCTTCGGGGGTAAACAACTCCCGGAACCCCTCGGCGCCCACCAGCGCTCGCAAGGTATCGCGGCCCAATCCAAAGAGTTGCAAGCGCCGTTCCCCCTTGGGGGTGTCGCTCTCATACATGAAACTGTTCACGAAATTCAATAAATACCCCTGGGCGAAGGGAGAAGGCCGATCGCGTCGGCAGGTATGAACCTCCAGACTGCCGCCGGCCAATCCGGCCAGAACCTCCCGAAGCGCCGCGATATCGAAGTAATCCTGAAGGATCTGACGATAGGTCTCCACCACCAATGGAAAATCGCGGTACTTGGATACCACTTGAAGCAGGTTTCCCGCCTTCAGGCGCGTGAGCCAAAGCGGATTGCGTTTCCGGCCATAACCGCCCCTGGGCATTACCAACGAAAGCTGAGCCGCCTGGCGAAACACAGCCCCAAATAACGGTGTACTGGAGACCAACCCCGCCAAACGTTCCTCCAGTCCTTCCCGGGGCAGCTCCTCCCATGGCAAGCGGGGCGGCTCATCGCCCCCGGGAAACTCGAACATAATCCCGTCGTCGCTTGCCATCTCCTCCACCGTGATCCCCCGTCGCTGCTGCCATTCCTCTCTGACTAACAATCCCAGGGCACTATGGAGCCGTAATCCGAAGGGAGAATGAATCACCACCCGCCACTCGCCTACTTCATCGGGAAACTCCTCCACCACCAAACGTTTATGAGTGGGTAAAAAGCCTAAAGCCCGTTTCTGATCAGTCAGGTAACGCCGGAGGTTCAAGGCGGCATCCCGGGTCAGGCCAAACTCCTCTTCCAACCACTCGATGAAATCCGGCGCCTCCAGTCGTGCTTCGGCTGACTCCAAAAAAGCTCCGATCCGTTGTCCCAATTCAAAGGGTCTGCCACCCTGATCCGCCTTCCAAAAAGGAACGATCGCCTCACCCTTCCGGGCGGGGCTGACGATCACCCGGTCCTGGCGGATCTCCTCAATCTTCCAGAGGGAGGTTCCCAGGACAAACCGTTCGTTTAACCTCCGTTCAAAGACAAACTCCTCGTCAAGCTCACCCAAGCGTACCCCCGAACCCAGTAAATATACCCCGAAATATCCCCGATCCGGGATGGTTCCCCCTGAACTGAAGACTAACCGCTTGCCATAAGGATCCGGTCCGATGACTCCGGCGTCCTTGTTCCAGTATAGCCTGGGTTTTAATTCCGTGTATTCCCGGGTTGAAAAACTCCCCGACAGCATCGCCAGAACATTTTCAAACTCGCTCCGGGAAAGATCCCGATAGTTGTATGCACAGCGTGTCAGATGGTAAACCCCATCCACCGGAGACTCCCCGGTAGCGGTGATGGCCACCAGCTGTTGCGCGAGCACATCCAGGCAATTGCGCGGAGCCTTGCTGGTTTCAACCCGTCCGGCCCGCATTTCGCGGAGGATCGCCGCCGCCTCCAACAGGTCAGCCCTTGTTTTGGGGATAATCCTTCCCTTGCTGGGCAATCCCACTACGTGGCCGGCACGGCCTACCCGCTGCAAGCCCCGGGAGACCTCTTTCGGAGATTCAATCTGGACCACCAGGTCGATCGAGCCCACATCAATCCCCAGTTCCAGGGAAGCGGTGGCAACAATACAGGAAAGTTCCCCTGATTTTAGAAGCCGCTCCACCTCCAGCCGGACTTCCCGGGAGATGCTGCCGTGATGCGTCCGGGCAATCTCTTTCCCTGCGAGCTCGTTCAGATTGGCGGTGATCCGCTCCGCCTGCCGCCGGTTGTTCACAAAGACCAGCGTCGTCCGGTGGGCTCGCACCATATCGAGTAATTTCTGATAGATGGGCGGCCAGATCGACTTCTCCGGTAATTCCCGCAGATCGGGGAGGGGCAGTATCATCTGGAGATCCCAAGTCTTCTTTTCACCGGCATCCACCACCGCCACCGGACGGGGTTTCAGGATCTCACCTGCTTCATCCCATGAATTGCCTCCGAGGAAGGCGGCAGCCTCATCCAGCGGCCGGATGGTTGCCGAGAGCCCGATCCGCACCAGCGGCTGGCTGGAACCGGCCAGTTGTTCCAGGCGCTCCAAGGAAAGGGCCAGATGGGCGCCGCGCTTATTGGCAAAAACCGTATGCAGCTCGTCGACGATCACGTAACGGACCGTACCCAGAATCCTCCGTGCTTGAGAAGAGAGGAGCAAAAAGAGGGATTCAGGAGTCGTGATCAGGATCTGTGGAGGCCGGCGCAGCATCCGCTGGCGTTCGGCGGATGGTGTATCGCCGGTACGGACTGCGGTCTGAAGCACCGGCAGATCCATCCCCATCCGCTCTGCGGTTTCACGGATCCCCGATAGCGGCAGTTCCAAATTGCGGTGAATGTCATGATTTAAGGCCTTTAGCGGCGATATGTACAGGACTTTAACTCCATCGTCAATCCTATGGCCTGCGGCGGCCTCTTGATATAGCCAATCCAGACATTTGAGAAATGCGGCCAGCGTTTTACCGGAGCCCGTAGGCGCTAGGATCAGAACATTTTGACCGGCCGCGATGAGCGGCCAGCCTTGTATCTGGGGCGGGGTGGGAGCAGGGAACTGTTCCTGAAACCAGGTTGCCACCGCCGGATGAAATTGTTCCAAAACAGGATGGTTCATTACAATCCCTTCATTTCCTGGAAAATCATCCAACAAGTCTGATTTTTTATGTTATAATGGCTTTATTACAACAAGCGTAACTTCACGTATTTTCATCCGAGGTTGTTATGAGCCGTCAAGCTCTTTCTACGAGTCAGGCCCTGCGTCGCAGCTTAACCCTGGTCATCACCGGTGTCTCCTTCGGCATCGTCTTTTTTACCATGATCAACGGAGCTCCGCTCACCGGTTATCTCCGGGCTTTGGGCATGAACGACTTGTTATACGGGATCATTATGGCCTTGCCGCTGCTCGGCAACATCGCGCAGATCCCCACCGCCTATTTTCTGGAGACCCGCGGTCATCTGAAATCGGTCTTTTTGATCTCCGGTTTCTTCCGTTTGCTCTGGATCCCCATTACCCTAGTACCCTTCTTCATTCCAGGCCTGCACCGTCCCGAAAGACTGGCGATAGTGACAGCCCTGATCGCTGTCTGGGCGGGAACCAATGCGATGGTCGGCGTGACCTTCAACTCCTGGATGGGGGGTCTGGTTCCCGACGGCATCCGGGGAAGGTTTTTTGCCAGGCGGTATATGATCTACACCATCGTCGGCGCTCTGGCCGGCCTGGCGGCAGGAAAATTCCTCGATCGGGTACCGGGTTTTACCGGATTCGCCATCCTTTTTGGAATCGGCTCTCTCTTTGGCGCAGGGGATATCACATCCTTTTTCGGAGTTGAGTCTCCGCCCCAAAACCTTTCCCAACAACGATCCTCTTTTAAGCAGCTTTTCCGATTGCCCTTCACCGACCGGCGTTATATGAAGTTCATCCGTTTTGTGGCCGTCTGGAATTTCGGTTTCAATTTTGCCGCACCCTTTTTCAACGTCTATATGCTGGAATCCCTGAAAATGAACTATTTCAAGATCTTTCTGCTCTCCCAGATCATCAGCAACCTGGCCACCGTCCTTTTCATCCAGGTCTGGGGGCGAATTGCCGACCGTTACGGTAATAAACCGGTGGTGGCCATCTGCTGCGCCATCAATATCATGACCCCATTTATATGGTGTTTCGTAACACCAGGCAATTACGGATTACTTATTCCGGTGATCTATACTCTGATCGGTCTTTCCCAGCCGGGGCTGGATGTCACCCTCAACAATCTTTCGATTTGGCTGGCGCCGGAACAGAACCGCTCGGTTTTCATCGCCACCTACGCCCTGATTACCTCCCTTGCCGGGAGCGTACTGGCTTTTATCTGCGGCGGCGCCTTCATGCAGTTCACGCGGGCGTTTTTTACGTCACATTCCTTGCCTTTTCTGATGGGGGAGTCGTTCAGTAGCTTCCAAGGTTTATTCATCCTCTCCGCCCTGGTCCGACTGGTGGCGTTATGCTGCTTCCTGCCCGGATTCTCCGAGGATCATTCCCGGAGAGCCTCTGGTGTCTGGAATACCTGGCGCGGACGACTTATCAACCGTTTTTCCCGTTTCCACTAACGAACATCAGTTTGATATTCGCTTCCGTCCCTCCAAAATCCTATCGCTATCCTTCTCTATTTCACAAAACCCCGAAAACAGTTTCCTCTGAGATCCGCTTATTAACAAATAACCAGTTATACCGATTTAGCCGAACAGTAAAAACTCCGATATACGCTCCTCAAAGCCGTACGTCCGGTTTGACGAAAAGACCCGTCGTGACATATAATAAACAAAACTACATAGAATAATGTTGAACGTCCCTATAACGCCGAATCTCCGGTCCTTGCCGGAGAACGGGGGAACCAGTCTTCGGGGTGAATGAATTATGTTGAATTCGAATCCAAATCCGGATTCACATTCAACATCAATTTTAGGGTCACTCTTCGATCCGAACCCGTCAGCTAACTTCGCAGGCGTAGCAAGAGAGGCGAGTTTTGGCCTGGTTTCAAAGGCCATGGAACTCCCTCCATGGTCTTTTCTTATGCCCTCCTTTTTTTATCCCCGGTAGATAGTTTCACCCTCTAGCGTATCAATTTTTTCTCAGGAGGTGCTCTAATGAAAATATGTTTGTTGGGTTTGGGGAGAACCGGAAGCGTAGTGGCGGAACAACTGTTAAAAACGGATGATCTGGAACTGGCGGCAGTTATCACCAGCCCCGGTAGTTCCAAGGCTAACCGGAGTTTACGGGAGTTTATCAACTGTGATACGGACCTCGTGATACGCGACGCAAGCTCCCTGGCTGAAGAGTGTCGTAAAACACCCTTTACGGTAGCCATTGATTTCACCAAGCCGGAGGCATCCCTGCACAACGCAAGAATCCTAGCAGAACACGACGTGCATCTGGTCATTGGAACAACAGGCTTCAATAAGCTGCAGCTCCACGAGTTGCAAGGTTTAGTACGGCGTCATCATATCGGATTGGTTTATGCCCCCAACATTTCGGTGGGGATCAACCTGCTTCTCATCCTGGTCCAAACTTTAGCAGCGCTCGTCCCGCAGTATGATATAGAGATCACCGAGTTGCACCATCGTTATAAAAAGGATGCCCCCTCAAGTACCGCATTGAAGATCGCCTCCACAGTCAATGCAGCCCGTGGGATCAAAGGACGGGAGAAACTCTGCTTCGGCCGGAAAGGCGCTACACCGAGGGAAGCGGGAGAGATCGGTATCCATGCCATCCGGGCGGGAGGTATCGCCGGTGTACACCGGATCCTCTTCGCCGGCGACAATGACGAGCTGGAGATTACCCACAGATCCTATTCCCGAGCGGTTTTTGCCGAGGGTGCCCTGGAAGCGGCCAGATTTGTGGCGCCCCGGAAAGGTTTTTTCAATATGGAGGGTGTCTTGGCCTTTACGGATACCCCGGATACCGAAGCGGGTCCGGATAACCTGCAATTCAATTACTATTAAACAACTGGCAAATTATTTACGGATAGTTAAGTAAACTTTACTGCCGGTCATCGCGTTCACTATGGTTTCTGCAATCTGAAGAAATGTTCGTGAAACTCCAGTACCTTATCACTGGAGTTTTCTTTTGAATTTTTACTTGTGAGTAATACAATTTACCTATACAACACCCTGGTTCTACATATGTACAAACATACGCAAAAAAATAAGGGCTTTCCTTAATTACGCAAGAAAGCCCTGTTTTGGATAAAATAACAAATTGTCAAAAACCGGATTATTTATCCGGGAAATTTCTAAAAGCGAATAACATTATTTTTATCATGATATAAAATATGATCAAAACCAGAAAAACCCCGCCTAAACCAAAACCTGAAGCAATAAGCCCATTGTTAATAAGATCCGTATTCAATCTCGTTTTCCTCCTATTTCAATAGTACCGGAACGATTGCGAGTAAAAGTCCGCCGGCTACGATCGACCCTAACTGACCGGCTACATTGGCGCTGATGGATTGCATCAAGATAAAATTGGTCGGGTCTTCTTTTTGGGCCATTTTATGAATTACCCGGGCAGACATGGGAAACGCCGAAATTCCTGCTGCGCCGACCATCGGATTGACTTTTTTGCGGAGAAAAATGTTTAAGAATTTGGCAAAAATTACTCCGCCTGCCGTATCAAAGATAAAAGCGACAATACCCATGACCATTATCATGATCGTTGCAGGATTAAGAAATTGTCTGGCCGTCATCGTAGAGCCTATCGTAATTCCGAGCAGCAGGGTGACCAAATTCGACAGTTCATTTTGAGCGGATTTGGATAAACGTTCAACGACTCCGCATTCGCGGATTAAATTGCCGAACATCAGGGCGCCAACCAGGGCTACGCTAATCGGAGCGATAATCCCGGCCACCACTGTAACCAGAATTGGAAAGAGAATCCGGACAATTTTGGGGATATTAACTTGCCGGGCTTCCATCCGGATCAACCGCTCTTTTTTGGTAGTCAACAATTTAATGACCGGAGGCTGAATCAACGGCACCAAAGACATATACGAATAAGCGGCAACCGATATGGGCGCCAGAAGATCTTTGGCAAATTTCGTTGCAACATAAATTGAAGTCGGACCATCCGCTGCCCCGATAATACCGATTGAAGCCGCTTGTTTCAGATCAAATCCTATTAACAAAGCAACCATCATCGTGGCAAAGATCCCAAATTGGGCCGCAGCGCCAAAGAAAAGCATGAATGGATTTTGAAGCAACGGTCCGAAGTCAATCATTGCCCCCACTGCAATAAATATCAATACCGGAAATAACTCAGTATAAATTCCCGCATTGTAAAGAATGGATAAGAAACCATCATGACCAATTGCTGATGAAAAGGGAATATTGGCAAGAATAGCTCCAAATCCTATGGGGAGCAAAAGCATAGGCTCATAATCCTTGGCAATCGCCAAATAAATGAGGATTCCACCAATGGCCATCATAATCAGTTGTTGCCAATTAAGGTAAAGCGCTCCCTTGAACAGCTCATTTATTAATTGCTCCATAACACGCCTCCAATAATAAAGGGTCAATTAAAAAATATCTTCATCGTTTTTATGAAGTTCATTTATTCCCAACCCGGAATTTAAAAAACTCCATAGCTACCTCCGGGAAGAGGACATATGAAAGAACATCTTCCTCTTGCTGATAGTATGGCATAATCTCTTTCCTGGCCTTATCAAGCAGGGGTTCAAGATCATCCGCGGGGCGGTGGGTAATTGGTTCTTCATCGCCAATAACTATTTTTTTGATCTCCGGATCAATCGGGGCCGGCGGCCGTCCATATAACCCCTTGACATAATCACGAATCTCCTTTGGAACTACACTATACCGTTTTCCGGTAATCACATTTAAAACCGCTTGTGTACCTAACATCTGACTCGTAGGTGTAACCAAAGGGGGATATCCAAGTTCCTTACGGACTTGAGGTAATTCTTTCAATACATCCCCATAGCGGTCCGCAGCGTTTTGTCCGGCCAGTTGATTACGTAAATTACTAATCATTCCTCCGGGAATTTGATAATTTAAAACAGCCGTATCAACTTCCACCGGTGCGGAGACATTTTGATAATTCTTCTTGATCTCCTTAAAGTGTTGGTTAATCGGAGCAATTTTAGCCAAATCCAGTCCCGTGTCAAACTCGGTTCCTTGAAGGGCGGCAACAATCGCCTCGGTTGCCGGTTGTGATGTACCCATCGCCAACGCGGAAAGAGCTGTATCTACTACATCTACTCCGGCTTCAACAGCTTTAAGGTATGTCATAGATACCAGGCCGCTGGTATAATGGCCATGAAGTTGAATCGGGACTTTAACCGCCTTCTTCAGACCCTTGATCAATTCCTCAGCCACATATGGCTTAAGTAAACCGGCCATATCCTTAATGCAGATTGAATCAACACCTAACTGAGTCAATTCCTTAGCCAGTTTGATGTAAGATTCAATGTTGTGAACCGGACTGATTGTATAAACAACCGTTCCTTGAACATGGGCGCCTGCTTCTTTGGAAGCCTTAATTGCCACTTCCATATTCCTGATATCGTTTAACGCATCAAAAATTCGAATGATACCAATGCCATTATCAACCGCCCGATGGCAAAACTCACGAACCACATCATCCGGATAGTGCCGGTATCCCAAAATGTTTTGACCCCGAAGCAGCATCTGAAGAGGAGTCTTCCTGATTACAGCCTTTAAACGCCGTAATCGGACCCAGGGATCTTCTTTTAAAAACCGTAAACAGCTGTCGAAGGTAGCTCCTCCCCAAGCCTCCAAGGAGTAAAATCCGATCTCGTCAATAGCCTCGGCAACAGCCATCATGTCTTCGGTCTTCATACGAGTGGCCCATAATGACTGATGAGCATCACGAAAAACAGTTTCTGTTATTTTAATGGGTTGCGCCAATTTGATTCACCTCTTGTCTACTCAATTCAATCATGGTACTAAACTTAGCAAAACATCTCCGACATTAACACTGGAGCCGGCTTGAACATAGATCGCCTTAATCGTGCCATTTTCAGGAGCGACAATTTCGTTCTCCATTTTTAAAGCTTCAAGAGTTAACAAGACTTGTCCATATTTGACTTTTTCGCCGGGTTTTACATTAACATGAATAATTGCACCGGATAATGGCGCATTTACCGGTTTATCTCCCGGATCCAAGGATGCATCGGAGGATGCAACCGGAGCAGGTGTAACCGGTGCGGAGCCGGATGTATTGGTAACGGATGGCGCCTCCGCAGAAGCGGCCAGCGGTGCCTGATTCGTACCGGGAGCTAATTCCTCAACTCCCACTTCATATATTCTTCCGTTAACGGAAACTCTGAATTTTTGCATTTCCATTCCTCCTGTAGATTTTAAGTATTTTAAAACTGTCAATCCATTTTAACCGGTCTTACTTGAATAGCGGCATCCTTTAATGCCGGATACTTTTGCGCCATAATCGCCATGATGACTGCCAGATCTTCTTCAAATACACTTGCCTCTTCGTCTCGGCAGGCAGGAGCGGCGGATTGATAATCGGTCGCTGATTTGATGTCTTTGAGTTCATTCAATAATGCAATAACCCGTCCGGCCAAACCGATCAGAATCAATAGAAAAAGTGCAATGATCCCCAATAAAGAGATATCCAGCCATTGCATCATCTCATTGCTCATCGATAATCCCATCTCGGAAATTACCTCCTTTGCTCATTTTCCATTGCTCTATGGTTGTTAGGATAATAGGAAATCGAAATTCCCACTTCAGGGCAAAAAAATGAAACCACCTGGTCTTCTATTATTTCTCGGAAAATCCTGTTTATTAATGAAAACTGAACTTTTCCCTGTAGAGTACGCCTCCAATTGGAGGCAACTCTTGGACCCGTTCAATTTTCATTCGTATTATCCTTGGTGGATGCAAGTTGTTGATTGGATTTTGTAAACAGACCGATTTTAAATACACCAATTGCCAAAACAGAGAGTGCGGCAAGCCAAGAAATGATTTGAATGGTAAATTCATTCAGATAATGGAAAAGATAAAGGGCTTTATCATGAAAAATCATCGCTAATGAGGTATGTACCAGCACCGCGCCGCCAAGGTAAATAATAATTGGAAACTTCTCCATTAATGTTGCAAGCCAGCTTGCTCCCAGCACTAAGATGGGGATGCTTAAAGCCAGTCCGAAAATTACCAAATAGATCTCTCCGTGAGCGGCTCCAGCTACACCCATGATGTTATCAAAAGCCATTGAAAGATCGGCTAAAATGATCGTTCCAACCGCTTTCCAAAATTTAGTTACGGTTTTTCCATGATCATCCTGGTTTTCATCATCATGAGAATTTAACAAATTCCAAGTTATCCACAGCAGAATAACTCCACCGATAGCATTTAAATAGGGGATTTTTAATAATAAAGTTGCCAAAACCGTAAAAAATACCCTTAATACAATTGCCCCGCCAGCCCCCCATAAAGCAGCCGATTTTCGCTCTTCATGAGGCAAATCTTTAATAGCCAACCCGATAACAGCCGCGTTATCTCCCGAAAGAACCAGATCAATTAACGTAATCGATAATATAGACATTATTATGGCAATCATGATTGTTATAACCTCACTTCCAAGAATAACTTGCATAATCTGAGGAACTGTTGAAACAAAAGTTCTTATTTAAGATAAAATATGATTTTGAATGATTCACCCCTTTTAGATGGACAAAATTACCATTTTTTAGCTATATAATTCAATATTTATATTATAGGTTAAAATTTACAAATCAATTTTGAAACTTTTTGCCCTAATAAGTTTATCTTCGGTAAATAGCTATGTCAAGGTAATGATAATTTCATTAAACTAATATTAACATCGCTTAACCAGCCTTAAATATTAAATATTTCATAAAAATTTGAGCGATTTAATTAGGCAGCTCTCGTGTTAGATTTTTGAGGCCCAAACTCCGATATCAACCTGCCTGTCACTCAGGACTTTCACCCGCCGGATTAGCTCCATAATGAACGCAAAAAAGCTGCCCAGTCTCCTGGAACAGCTTTTTTAGTTTGACAAGTTTTGATTTATCGTGCGGCGTTTTTAGCGAGTTGCGACCGCCGGTTTGGCGGCAAGCTTCTTCCGCTCTTGCCAATCCTTGTAGATTGCCCAGACCGGACTGGCGATAAAGAATGAGGAATAGGTTCCGGAAGTCATGCCTACCAGTAAAGCGAAACAGAGTTCCTTAAGACTGGGAACCAAAACGAACAGTACCAATACCGCCATGATGGCCGACATACCGGTATTCAGAGAACGGCGGAAAGTCTGGAGAAGACTGTCATTCACCAGTTCCACAAATGATGTCCCTTTAACCCGGTATTTTAAGTTTTCCCGGATCCGGTCGAAGACCACGATGGTGTCGTTAATGGAGTATCCCAAGATGGTCAGGAGCGCCGCGATGATGGCGGCATTCATTTCCATGCCCAACAAAGCCATCAAGCCCATAACCAACAGACAATCATGGAGCAGGGCAATAACCGCTCCGATACCGGAAACCAGCTCAAAACGGAACCAGATATAGACGAGCATCAAACCGGAAGCGATAAGCACCGCTAATAAGGATTTATTAACCAATTCCTTTCCGATGAGCGGATCGATCCGGGTGACCTCCAGGCCCTGGTTCTTTTCGGCCTTTCCAAACTTGGCTTCCAACGCCTTGATGACGATCCCCTGTTCCGAGTCGTTCAGGAAATTGGTGTAAACCATCACCTTGTAACGCACCACCCCGGTAGAGTCCGGATTCTGGCCTGGTTGCGGGGCGTTGTATTTCAACTTCGGCAACTGGGTGGCTTGAAGATCATCCAGCACCGCCGCAACTTGGGATGAGGTGACCGCATGCGGCACCGGGAAGTAAATCTTGGTCCCGCCTGTGAAGTCGATCCCCAGGTTCAGGGAGGAGCCGGGTTTCGTGCCAAATCCATTGAACGTATTGAAGAACAGGAAGATTACACTCAGGGCCATCGTGAGCAAAAAGACTCCGATAAATACCCAGCGATATTTCATAAGGTTCATTATTCTGCAACCTCCTTGAACCCAAATTGTTTGGCGTGACGGTCCGGATCACGATCAATCCACCATTCAATCAAGGCCTTAGTGACGAAGATGGCGGTGAACATACTGACCAATACACCAAGTGTGAGCGTCACGGCAAAACCCTGGGTTGCCGTGGTACCGAAGAAATACAGTACTCCCGCCGCGATGACTGTGGTGACGTTGGAATCGATGATGGCGACATAGGCCCGGTCAAAACCGGCCTCTACTGCCGCGCGCACCCGTTTGCCGTTACGCAGCTCGTCCTTGATCCGCTCGAAGATGATCACATTGGCGTCGACCGCCATACCTAAAGAGAGCACAAAACCGGCCACACCGGGTAGAGTAAGCACCC
>DASVMB010000242.1:0-9211 GCA_036384575.1 Bacillota bacterium | reverse complement strand
CTTCAACTGATCGGCAATCCATTTTTTGAACTGACCCTTATCAGCCTGGCCATATTGTTGCATCGCACTTTGGAGCTCTTCCTCGGTCGGCCAGCGATCCTTGATGAACTTGTCCACTTCAGCGCCGCTAACATTGATCTTGGAGCCCTCTTTCTTCATTTCCTGCTTGAAAGCCAGGTCGCCAATGGCGGAGTCCAATGCTTGATCACGGATTTGAGCGTCGGTATAAGCGATTCCGTACTGGGCCATCTGCATGGCCTGTTGGGAAACGCTAAACATCACCGAGTTAAAATCCGCATCCTTAATCTTCTCGCCATTTAAGCGAGCAGCCGGTCCTTTATACCCGCCGTTATCTTTGGTCATCATCGGGCTGATGTAAAACACGCCAACCGTCATGGCCACAACCAAAACAATGATAACCGGAGCCAATAATTTCTGGGTCACCTTACGGATCGACATGATCCCCACGTAAATTCCCCCTTATCAAATCTATCAAACCAAACTTGGTGTCAGACCAGTGTTAAAAAAAAAATGAGCCCTAACCCATACTCTCTCCCCATCTTTGAAAACAGTGAATTTGAAAACCGATATTCACTTGATATTTCAAGGATAGAGCAGATCACTTTTAATATTTTACCTAATGTCAACCTAAATGTCAACCAAGAAGTATCCGGCTCTGTTGGGCTTTTTTGACTATCAATTCCTCCAGACGCTGAACATATGTTGCCGGGCACTTGGGATTTTGCAGCCGGGCTACCCGGTACTCGGGCGGAAAGACCCATTTGGTAATCGCTCCGCCACCAAGCCCTAAGATCGTCTGACGTTCTTCCATCATCCGGATATTATAAAGGCATTCGCTCCCGTTTTTGGCGAAACCTATATTCTCTAGATCCGCCAGGATGTGACGTTGCCTGTAAAGGTAATACGGATGAAATCCGCAGGCATTCGTCAGGTTGAACCCTTTGGCCGCTGCAGACGTTAGATCGGGAGGCGCCGCCAGGTCCATGGAGTCAAACCGGGAGTTCCATGCGGCCGCACGTTTTTGCGCCAAGGTATGAATGGTGATATTCTCCGGTTTCAATTCCAACACTTGCTCTAAAGATTCGAGGAAGCCGGAGCCCGTTTCTCCGGGTAATCCCAAAATCAAATCCATATTCAACAGAAAATCAGTTTGTTCCCGTACCATCCGCACAGCCTCGCGAATCTGGGCCACCGTGTGTTTGCGGCCGACCCGGTCCAGGGTGGCCTGATTCATCGATTGAGGATTGACGCTAATCCGGGTGACACCGGCCTCCTTCATCAGCGCCAGTTTCTCCGGGGTAATCGTCTCCGGCCTTCCCGCTTCCACCGTAAACTCCCGGAGCGGCGTTGCGGCGAAAGCCCGGGCAAAATGGGAGATCATATGGCGGAAGGCCGCCTCATCCAAACTGGTGGGGGTGCCCCCTCCGATATAAAGGGTGTCGATGGCCAGACCCAACTGGTGACAGAGATCGGCCGTCGCAGCCACCTCCCGATCGAGTGCATTCAAAAAGGGTTGAACCTGGTGGCTGTGGGTTTCCAGGGAAACTGCGGCAAATGAACAATATTGACACCGCGTGGGGCAAAAGGGAATTCCCAGATAGATGCCGACCAGATCCCGCGGCGGATGCAAATGAGCTTCCTGGCGCACTCCGATCACGACCAGCAGATCGGCTTTTTCCGGAATCAGACCGTAAATGGAGACGAGCCTATCCCGGATCTCCGCGGCGCTAAAACCCTTATCCCGCAGATAATGAAAGATCTTGGTGGGCCGGACACCGCTTAGGATCCCCCAGGGCGGGCGCGTTCCGAGAAACCCGCCGACCACCCTGATGATTCCCAGGCGGATCAGTTCCTTTAGCCGTTGGGACCGGTCATCCTGCTGATACCGGGGATCCTCGATTTCCCGATCCTGGTATTCCCAAACTCCACCGGGCTCCGGGAGGTCCGGGGCTACTACCCTAACCTTAAGAGCGGGGCTGTCGTGATACTCCATCATCAAACGTAAATCCGGGCGGTCGGTTTCGGGAACGAGGATTACATGATGATCCACAATTTTCAGCGCGGCTTCGATATTGGGGAGCTGACGGGGAGCGGCCCCTTGGATGCTATACCTCATCGGTGGCCGCCAGATAAGGATTGAAACGCGCCTCATAGCCGATGGTGGTCGGCGCATCGTGCCCCGGCAAGACTACTGTCTCCGGCAGTAACGTCAAAAGATGGGTGCGGATCGAATTCACCAGTTGCCGCCGGTCGCCTCCGGGAAAGTCGGTCCTGCCGATACTCTCCAAAAACAGAGCGTCTCCGGAAAAGACAAGGCCGGGTGCAACCAGTGAGATCCCACCCGGGGTGTGTCCCGGAGTTTCAAGCACTGTAAGTTGTTCGCCTCCCAAAGCCAACCGGTCGCCGTGCTTGAGGGTACGATCGGCGTCGGGACTGACAAAGCCGTCACCGAGCATTGAAGATAGATTGGCATCCGGGGAGCTCAACATCGGCCGATCGGCCGCATGAATCAGGAGGGGCGCTCCAAATTCCCTCCGTAATTCGGCGTTTCCCATGATATGATCGGCGTGGCCGTGAGTGTTGACAATCCATTGCAATGACAAACCCCGCTCCCGAATCAAGCGGATCAACTCAGTGACAGGACCGCCGGGGTCGATTACCCCGGCGGTCCTGTCCGACCAAACCAGGTAACAGTTGGTGAATAAATTGCCCACGATAAACCGTTGATATTCCATGGTATCCTCCTGCAGTACCGGGTAAGGATTCACCCGTTCGAGCCGTCCGCGGGCAAGTTATTTGCCGGCTTCGGGTAAGTCCTCGCCATCACCGGTCGCACTCTGGTTCAGGATCTGCTCCGCTTCCGTCAGTCGCTCGCCGGGCACCCGAATCACGATCTTGGCAAGCGGTCCCACGGTCAGGCCGTATATTTCACCGATCGCCTCCCGATCGATTTTGACAGGGATCCCCGCCATATTGAGCAGCCCCCCGATGAGCTGCGCCTCATCCGGTTGATAAACCTCGGTAAGCAGTTCCCATTGGATATCGGATTCGGGTTTCATTTCGCCACACTCCTTGATCCTATGCTGCCGGAGTTTCTGTCTCCGTCCCGCAACCCTGATATGATCCGGAATTTTATCTTATAAAGTCAAATGGTTATGAATGAATGCCGGTTTATAGCTTGAGCTGGCGTTGAATCTCCCCCAGGGTCTCACCGGAGCGGCGCAATCCGGCCTCTTCCTCCGGCGCCAATGAAAGCCGGATCTTCTTTTCCAAACCCTTGCGATTGATGATGCAGGGTAAGCTGAGGCAGATGTCGTGCAATCCATATTCCCCGTCGAGTAAGGTAGAGACCGTCATTACGGAATACTCATCCCGCAGTATGCTCTCAACGATCTCGACCAAGGCTAGACCGATGGCATAATAGGTTGCACCTTTGGCTTTAATGATCCGGTAAGCGGAGTTTTTGACCTCATTAAACAGATCCTCTTTGGGGAGGGGGGTTTCACAGTTTCTGCCGCAAACCGGGCAATAATCGGCAAACCGGATTCCGGCGATATTCGCCAGGCTCCAAACGGGTACCTCGGTGTCGCCGTGCTCTCCGATGATGTAGGCATGTACGTTGGTGGGGTCGATATGGCAGTGATCGCTCAAGAGATAGCGGAACCTGGCAGTGTCCAACACCGTTCCGGAACCGATGACCCGTTGTGCCGGAAAACCGCTCAATTTATAGGTGATGTAGGTCATGATATCCACCGGATTGGTGGCGATCAAGAGAATCGCCTGGGAATGAACGGCTTTTATGTTATCGACGATCCCCCTGAAAATCTCGGTATTCCTGGATAACAGGTCAATCCGGGACTCACCGGGTTTTTGATTGGCCCCTGCGGTGATGACGATGATATCGGCGTCGGCGCAATCCTCATAAGCTCCTGCCCTTACCGAAACCGGACGGACAAAGGATATCCCATGATTGAGGTCCATAATCTCGCCTTCGAGACGTTCCCGGTTCAGATCGATCATCACGATCTCCGCGACCACTCCGTTAATCATCAGACTGTACGCAAATGTAGAACCGACAAAACCGGCTCCGATAATAACCACCTTGCTGCCGCGTTGTTTTTCCATGATCATCGCTCCACCTTTCATTTATTCTATCCAAATCATCCAAAAAACCGATTGGAGTTTTCGATCGAGTTCTGGGTAATATTATAAAATACTTATTTGATTTTATCAAAGAAAACTGCTCCAGATTATTTCATCCCATTTATATCACATGAATGATAACGAAGCGCTTATGGAATAGGAAAACGTATTTTGAGCATCAGATATTTTGATATAACAAAACTCACAAGTTACTTGACGCCCCAGGACAAAAAATTCCGGGATTAATATTTGACATAATTCTTCCCTTTTGTGACTAAAGTTACATTCATCCATCGCAGGTAACTTTCTTGTTACCCAAGTTTCCCTCGCGCCTTCAAATAATTGCAGTGATAGGCTGCTCCGTAAAACCAGGCCAGAGCGACAAAAAAACGATACCAAGGATTCCAGTGGTTATAATGAAGCATTCCGATCTGGTTGAATATTTTATCCAGGAACGCACTGACAATTGCAAAGCCAATTATATAGGTTGCACCATAATACCATTCTTTTTGAGTCGGCAAATAATGTAAAAAAACACGAATTCCAGCAGCCATGCCAGATTAATCCAAATCGGATGGCCGTAAAATAAAAACGGCATGGCGTATTCCCACCGAAACAATTTTAAGATACCCCCAAAAATTGTTCCAACAAAGATACTCCCAAGACAACCCCAGATCAAAGCGAGCCAGAAATATGATTTGAACTTTTCCTTGGGTACGAAAACAATAAGGAGTATAAACATTAATACCGCAAAACCAGGGTAATAGTATTCAACCGGTACCCCCAGAACCTGAACTTCACTCATCTCAATTCAACTCCATTCCCAGGGGATTAATCTCTGACTTTTGTGTACCTGCGTCATGCTTTTTTGTGTTCTTTATCTGAGTAATGGTAAATCAAATATGTGGTCAATAAGCCAAAAAATTGATGGACAAATAAAGCGGCGAATCGGAAATTGGGATCATCGTTGGGGTTAATATGAGTGATCATTCCGGCAAGGGAACCGAGGACAATTCGGTCTTTAAACAAATAGGATGACACCGCCATAGAGTAAATGATGAGAGGGATTTTTTTAGATTATCCAGTCGCGCCATATTTTATCATGGCCAAATCAAAGAATATATTACATAAAGCTAATCCACAGAGCGCGTGAACCGATCATTATAAACCGAACCAGTAAAACTTATTATCATTATGTTGCCTGCCGGTGTGATTCAAACAAAAATGTTCGTAGATTTTGTTGCTCAAAACGGCTGGATATCTTTCTTCGGATATCCATTTTTGCTTTGGATTTTTGCATTAATTTTTAACAAAAGGGGTACGAACGTAAATGCGGTTTAGATGGATTACGGCAATATTATTGGCCCTATTGCCCGTCTCAGGATGCTGGGATGCGGTAGATATCGACCGCCGTGCAATTATACTCGCTCTTGGACTGGAGATGGCCCCGAATAATAAAATACTCGTCTCCGCTCAGATTCCCCAAAGTAGTTTTTTTCCCTTTTCCCCGGGCCAATCTTCCGAAATGCCTTATCAAACACTCACGGGTATTGCCAAAACCGGTTATGGAGCTACTTTAGGATTAGAAAGCAAAACATGGAAAAGGCTTTTTTTCATGCAACTTAAAACGGTTTTGGTAAATACCGCTTTAGCGGAACAAGGAATTAAGCCATATTTTGAATATTTGGAAAGGAACCCGCAAATCAATCCCCAAAGTATGGTAGTCTTGACTGAAACAAACTGCCGGGATACTTTATCCGTTCCTTTAAGTTCAAAAGATATACCCGGTATGGCTATTTATAACTTTCTAAAGTCAGAGGCCAAAGCAAATCAAGTATTTCCAATGCAAACGTGGGAGTTTCTTAAGAGGATCGAAATAAGGCCCATTGATGCATATTTACCGATTATTTCCTACAACTCGGACGAACAAGTCTATAAATTCGACGGGATTGGGGTTTTCCACCGGGATCGTCTCACAGGTAAACTTTCAGAAACTGAAAGCCGAATGGCTGGTATAGTTATGAAAGAAGCCCATAACGCCACTTTTACAGTTCCGGTCGGGAAAATGGGAGATATCAGCTATCAAAGATTACATTGGAAACGTGAAATCGCGATTATTAAAACAGAACCCGATTTTGAATTTTTAATCAACGTTAGCGCCAAGGGTTATGGTTCGGAAATAACCAGGGATCCAACGGAACTGAGCCCAAGACAGATCAAAGAAATTGAACGGGTTACGGAGAATTATTTGAAAAGAAATATGGCGGCAACAGTTCACCGCCTTCAAGCCATGAACTCGGATATTATCGGTTTTGGAGAACTTATTCGCGCAAACAAGCCCGAACTGTGGAAACGCCTCAATTGGGATCAGGAATATCCCCGGGCTGATTTCCGGGTAAAGGTCAAATTTACTTTGGAGCGGGTTGGGAAATATAGATAATTGACTCACAATAGGCCTGGTTAGGGAAAAAGGCGCGCTATATCGTTAAGCATTGCAGACGAATAACAGACAGATCTCTTTCGGAAGTCCATAGCTGGCGAAATAACTATCTGTAAAAAATAAATGAAAAAGTTTGGATTCATTTTTTCGGGCAAATAATAATCAGCAAAGGGGGCTGTGTATTGGAAGGAAATTGGCTATCGATTATTCCTCCACTAACGACAATTGTCAATGCCATTTTTACGAAAAGAATTATTTCCTCATTATTATTTGGTTTGATAGTGGGAAGTATTTTAAAAGCCGGAAGTTTATTTACCGGGATCTTTAAAGCGGTCGAATATCTTATGGGGGTCCTTAATTCAGCGGATAATATTTTAGTTGTCCTCTTTTTATTTTCCTTCGGATCTTTAACCGAGATTTTCAAGATGTCCGGTGGAATCAAGGGTTTTGCCCGGTTGGCTGAAAAATATGTGAAAACTGAAAAAGGAGCGCTCCTTAGCGTTTGGGCGGTAACACCCGTCACCTATTTAGATTGTTGTTTTCATACCATTTCCAGCGGTACAATCGCCAAACCTCTCATTGAGAAGGTGAATGGTTCTCCGGAGCGTTTAGCGTTGGTCGTCAATGTCACTTCCTCGCAGCTTATTGTGTTAATTCCATTGGCAACTACTTATGTGGGATATATTATCGGCATTACCGGTTCGGCGATGCGGGAAGCGGGAATTCCCGGCTCACCCTATGCATTGTTTTTGGAAAGTATCCCTTATAACTTCTATTCCTGGGGTATGGTTATTTTAAGTTTATTGGTGACCCTTTTTGGATTGGGTTTCGGAAAAATCAGAGTGAAATGGGGTAAACCCGATCAAGAAGGCGTTCATGGGATGGATGAAGCCCATGAACAGTGTAAATTCGAGGAAAAAGCGCCTCCCAAGGTTTGGAATCTGCTGTTGCCTTTATTAGTTTTAGTCATCCTGGTCATCTTGCTGTTTTGGTATACCGGATATACACCGGGCCGAAGTTTTGTCCAGGCGTTAATGCATGCCCAGTTTGAAAAATCCTTGTTCATCGCCACTTTTGGAACACTGTTGCTGACGGCTGTTTTTTATTTATTGCAAAGAATTCCTTTATCTGAAATCGATAGCCATTTTTTGAGCGGAGGGACAGAAATGCTGCCTCCAATTGTGGTTTTAGTTATAAGTTGGGCTTTGGCCGCCGTGACCCGGGACCTCGGTTTTCAAAAATTTATCATGGGGGCTTTTGGCACCGGATTTCCTAAATTGTTTATCCCGGTGATGGTATTTATTATCGGCGCTTTGACATCCTATTTTATCGGTTCCTCCTGGGCAACCTGGGCATTAATCATGCCATTAGGATTACCGCTGGCCGTTAACTCCGGAGCGTCGATTCCTTTGGTTATGGGCGCTATTTTAGCGGGTGGCTCGGTTGGAGATAGTGTTTCCTTTCTTGGGGAAACCCCCATTTTAACTGCAGCCATTACCGAATTGCCTCTTTTGGACCATATACAGACCACACTTCCTTACGCCGGAATTATTGCGGGTTTGGCGGCTATTCTTTTTATAGTGTCTCAGCTAATGATTGGGTAGATTAAATATTAAATATCACAACGTTTCTTTTCTCGGAGAGACACCGATTTAACAACAGCCATCACTGAATTGCCGTTACCCGGTCATATTCAAACCACTTTACCTTCCGCCGCAATTATGGCTGCGGCTCCCGCCCTCGGACTTGTCAGCTTACTGACGGATATAAGCACGGAAATGGTCTACCCGTTGATTCCCATCTACTTAACATCCGTCCTGGGGGCAACACCGGCCATTGTCAAGTATTACAATACTTCCCAATACTCCCATCAACGAATCGATCCAAACAGTTGAAGGACGTCACGGATGACGGCCACTTTCAAAAATAACCTTTAATCATGGCATTTAATATCATTATCGTGATATAATATATATATCTTTTATGATAGGCGGTGGATTGAATGCCCATTATTAAACCGGTCTCAGATCTACGAAACAAATTCAATCAAATCTCAGAAATCTGCCACAAGGAAAGAGAACCGATTTTTATCACCAAAAACGGCGAAGGCGACATGGTGGTAATGAGTATGGCATTGTATGAACAACAACAGGCTTTACTTGAATTATACCAAAAATTGGGTGAAGCGGAAGCGCAAAGTCTTGCCGGTGCCCCAACCATTTCTCACAAAGACTTTATGAAAAAGCTGAGGGATGAGTATGGGCAAAAAGTATGACGTCCGCTATCTTCCAGCTTCTCAAAAAGATGTAACCGATATTGTAGACTATATAAAACAAGACAACCCCAGTGCAGCAATAAAATTAATTGATGAAATTACGGAAGTAATTTCTCATCTCGAGGATTTTCCGTCAATAGGATCTATGCCAAAGGATTTACGCTTACAGAGCCTCAACTACAAAATACTGGTGATTGATAATTATTTGGTCTTCTACACTATTAAAGAAGAAGATAATATTGTTGAAATAAGGCGAATTCTACATGGTAAAAGGAGATATTCGTTTTTATTTTGAACTTTCTTACTCTACCCAGCGGCCCGGAAGGCCACGG
>DASVMB010000241.1:0-4757 GCA_036384575.1 Bacillota bacterium | reverse complement strand
GAAAAAGTCGCAAATATTTTTCTCATTATACCATAAAATGACATTCGGTACTTCACCCCGAAGTCTTGAATTAATTTGAGATAAATAAAAAAGAGCCCGGCTTTTGGCCAAGCTCCTTTTCACTGTGCGTATACAAAGTTTTTTCAACTGCCCCTACCCTTAGCCGGTTACAGCTACCCGCGGTTGAATCGGAATCACCTGGTCTTTACCGGTTTCAGATAGGCTCTCCCTGCCGGATACGTTCAAGAGCAATGGTTCTCCACCAAGTTGCTCGATATGCAGTTCTTCTTGGGTGACACGGATTTTAAGCTTACGCCCGCGGAAACTGATCATGAATGAGTATCCCTGCCACTGATCGGGGACATAGGGGTTCAAACAAAGCGTATCATCACGAACCAGAGCTCCCGCAAATCCCTGGACGATCGCGGCCCAACTCCCGGCCATACTGGTGATGTGCACCCCGTCATCGGTATCATCGTTATAATTGTCCAGATCCAACCGGGCGGTCCGCAGATATAGCTCGTAAGCCTTAGTTTTATACCCGATCCAGCTGGCAACGACCGAGTGAATACTGGCGGAAAGAGATGACTCATGAACGGTTCGCGGCTCGTAATAATCAAAATTTCGTCTCATGCAATCCTGATCGAACCGTTCCGGCAGAAAATAGATCCCTTGAATCACATCCGCTTGTTTAATGAAACAGGATCGTAAAATCCGGTCCCAAGACCAGTGTTTGTTGATGGGAAGCTCTGCGGGATCCAAATCCTTCACCAGCACCTGTTCTTTGTCCCGGTATAAATCATTCTGCTCAAAAACCCCCGACTCTTCGAGGAAAGGGTAGTACATCTTGGTTACGATATCGCGCCACTTGGAGAATTCATCAACCGCGATCCCCGATTTTGAAACGACTTCCCGGTAACGCCCGGGGTCGGCGGCTTCAATCTCCCGGCATGCCTGCAAGGTATATTCCAAGGTCCAGGCGGCCATGGTATTGGTATACCAGTTGTTATTGACATTGTTTTCGTATTCGTTGGGCCCGGTCACGCCTAAAATCATATACCGATCTTTTTGGGGATTGTAAGTCGCCCGGTCCGTCCAGAACCGGCTGATCTCGACGAGCACTTCGATTCCGTATTGGAACAGGTAAGAGTTATCCCCGGTGTAATTGGTATAATTGTAAACCGCGTATGCGATGGCCCCGTTTCGGTGAATCTCTTCAAAAGTAATCTCCCATTCGTTATGACACTCCTGGCCGTCCATGGTGACCATCGGATAGAGCGCGCCCCTTAGCCCAAGCTTCCTTGCGTTCTCCTTGGCCCGTTCCAAATGCAGATAACGGTAGTATAACAAGTTCCGGGCCACGGTTTGATTGGTATAAAGATAAAAGGGGAAACAAAACGCCTCCGTATCCCAATAAGTGCTGCCGCCGTATTTCTCCCCGGTGAAGCCCTTGGGCCCGATATTGAGCCGCGGATCCTTCCCGGCATAGGTTTGGTTGAGTTGAAAGATATTATAGCGGATTCCTTGTTGTGCCAAGGGATCCCCCTCAATCACCACATCACTTTCTTCCCATTTCCGGGCCATTTCTTCCGTGTGTTCCCGGTAGAGCGAAGCCCAACCCTTCTCACAGGCAAGCCGTAACTTGTCTAAAGTGACATTCCGTAATTCATGAACATCATAATCCCGTGAGGTACAGACGGCCACGAATTTTTGGAGTTCCAGTTTTTGACCGGCCTCGACCGTGATCGCCATCCGATAACCAACTTTCTCCTCGTTTTGTTGGAGCGCCTTCTCGGGGAAAATCTCCCGGCCATCCAAAAAAGTCCGGACCCCGAAGGCAGTTGCCTGGATATAACCGCTCTTTTTGGTCTTCATGAGAAGTATTGCCGAATCTTGCGCAACTGCCTTGTCGACCTCTTCCCAGAATTTTTCGCCGTAGTTTGAATCCTCGTTGGTCACATTTCCGTCCAGCCCGGGTGCTAACATGATCTTCCCGGAATAATTCAAGGGTTTGATTGTTGCGGAGATACAGGCCAGGTTATTATCGGCCATACTCAGGAAACGGGTAAAGACTATAGCCGTATCCTTCCCGTCCTCACTGTGACAGATAAAAGAGCGGGTCAGGCGCCCTTCCTTCATATCCAGTTCGCGGCGGAAATCCGATACCCTGCAGCGTGCCAGATCAAGCTTTGTCCCATCTAGTTCCAGATCAATTGCGATCCAATTGGTCGAATTGACTACCTTAGCAAAGAATTCGGGATATCCATTCTTCCACCAGCCAACCCTGGTTTTGTCCGGGTAAAATATTCCGGCGATATAGGTTCCTTGCAGGCTGTCACCGGAATAACCCTCCTCAAAAAAGCCCCGCAGTCCCATGTGTTCGTTTCCCAGGCTAAAGATACTCTCCGAAAAACGATTGGTATCCGGATCGAATCCAGGCTCGATAATTTTCCATTCATCACTGATAAATTTTTGATTCATAATAATGACTCCTTAATCTTAGTATCGATATGATATGATGCATCAATTGATGTTTGATCCGGCAAGCATATTAGCCCCTTGAAGTCGACAAGGGCTTTCAATGAAAATCAAACGAGCCCAAGAAACCGCTTCAGAGAGGTACGTTGACTTTCATATTTCTTTCAGTGCATTAATATTATATTCGGGAGAGATATCTTATGTCAAGCAAACGTTTGCACAAACCAGTCAGATCGGTTATCATACGCAATAAAGCCGTGAAACAATCAGATCAATGCTCTCCAGTAAAAGGATTTTGTCAACCGATCAAGAATACGATCGGGAAATACTATATTCAACCCGAATCAAATTCGACCAACCTTTCTGTGCTCTTTCAAAAAAGTTGTAATGTACTTGCCAAAGCCAGGTTCAATGCAACCGTTTATGTAACGAAAGGAAGCCTTATGTCCACCATAAAAGACGTCGCCAAGCTCGCCGCAGTTTCACCTTCCACCGTATCGCGAGTGATCGCCGACAGCCAACGGATCAGTCCAGAGACCAAAGCCCGGGTAAGAAAGGTTATGAAAGAACTGAATTATCATCCCAATATGATTGCCCGGAGTTTGATCACCCGCTCCAGTCAGACATTGGGCCTGATTTTATCCCGCTCCGCTTCCAGCGCTTTTTTAAATCATTTTTTCCCCGAGATTATCCGCGGCATTAGCACCATTACCCAAAAGCGCCACTACAACCTGATGTTGGCCACGGCCGAGGATTATTCGGAAGAAGCCAAACAAGCCATGCGGATGATCGCCGAAAAACGGGTGGATGGAATAATCATCCTCGCCACGCGGGTAAATGACGAACTCATCAGGGAATTGACCAAAAGCGACTTCCCTTTTGTAGTGGTAGGCCGGATCCCTGAGTCCATCAAATGCCACTCGGTGAACAACGACAATATTCAAGCCTCCTATACCGCGGTGCGTCATCTGTTGAATCACGGCCATCAACGGATCGCAATGATTAACGGCCCCGAGGAGTTTACCTTCTGCCAGGACCGGTTTGATGGTTATCGCCTGGCGCTGCGGGAATTTGGCGTGGAATACGATCCAGCCTTGATTCGAAGCGGTGCACTCACCCAGGAAGAAGGCTACCGCCTAACCAAAGAGCTATTAAAGGTTCAGCCGCTTCCCTCGGCCGTCTTTTGCATCGACGATCTTTTGGCGGTCGGCGCCTATCAGGCCATCAAGGAAGCCCGGTTTGTCATCCCGGATTCAATCGCGGTGATCGGTTTTAACGACGATCCGGTTGCCGCGGTCATGGAACCCCATTTAACCACCACCCGGATCCCTATTTATGAAATGGGTGTCAATGCCGCAGAGATCATCATTCAGCTCCTGGAAGGGAAAGAGGTCTCTCCCATGCAAAAGATCCTCTCCTCGGAACTGATCATCCGGCAATCCTGTGGTACCCAAATATAAGGCTAAGTCATCCGCCCGTTAAATGGCAAAAAATTCGTTTAAAAGTAGCAGACCAAAAGAGAAACTTTCTTACTTATAAATAAACATCTCCGGTATCGTTCAGACCGGTAGCCTTTTTTGAATGAAAAAAACCTGTCGTTTCGTTTTTATGATCAAGGAGAACATTTGAGGAGTGAAACAGGTCATGAAAAAGCAATTATGCGGAGTGTTAGCGGTGATATTGATCACTGCCCTTTTATCCCTGACTGTTTACGGGCTCGGCGCTGAGACATCCCGCCAATATGAATTTAAAGGATTTACCGCGCTGAGTGTCGTCTCAGGCATGAAACTGGAAGTAACCCAAGGTGAAAAATATGAGGTAATGATCCGGAGTAACCAACTCGAGCTGGTCAGAGTGGAGCATTCCGGCGAATTATTACGGTTTTATCTTCCACCATTCACCGTAACCACCGCGTCAATCAATATCTTTATTACCATGCCGGAGCTGACAAAACTTGACTTAAGTGGCGGAAGTATAGCCCACATTACCATGAAGGTCACCCCAAAAAACTTTAGAGCCAGTCTTTCCGGAGGCTCAAGGATTACAGGTACTCTTCAAGCGAAGCGACTGGAGCTCGATCTTTCCGGAGGAAGCCAAACTAGCCTTACCGGTAAAGCGGATACGATGGTGATCGACGCCTCCGGCGGCAGCCGGATACAGCAGGAACTTTTTCCGGTAAAAGAGGCCCGTCTTCGTCTCTCCGGCGGGTGCAGAGCCGAAGTATCGGTTGCCGAAGTAATGGATATCGATGCCAGCGGCGGATCCCAAGTTTACTATCG
>DASVMB010000240.1:0-5341 GCA_036384575.1 Bacillota bacterium | reverse complement strand
TAATCTTCAATAAAAAGGAGCAAACAACTGAATGATGCGGCGGCGCTTGTCAATAATATTGATTCTGCTTTGGCTCAGTGCGTTCTTGGGCGGATGTTGGGATCGGCGCGAACTGGAAAGTCTGGGGCTGGTCCAGGCGTTAGGGATTGATCGCGGCCCCGGCGGGAAGGGAATCACCGTCTCCACCATGATCGCCATTCCGCCCAAGATATCCAGCGGAGGAGGCCAATCCGGCGGATCGGGCGGTGGGGGAGGAACGGACAGCGGAGTCTTTATCATCTCCATGGATGCACCCACCATATATGAAGCCTTTAACCGAATTAACACCGTGGTGAACCGGGAGATCACCCTGATGCAAACTTCGGCGCTGTTTATTGGGGAAGATCTGGCGAGAAGCGGCCTCCACAAATGGGTCGATACTTTTGTCCGCTACCGGGAAATGCGCCGGACGATTCTTGTTTTTATTTGTAAAGGCACAGCCGCCCAGATGATGAAGGTCCAACCAAAACTGGAGAAGAATCCCTCCGAGTTCTTCACCGATCTATCCGGTCTCACATCAAGAACCGGCATGTTCCCCAAGACCAGACTGCATGATTTTATGTTCAGTTATGAAGCCTATGCCCAAGAGGAATATGCGCCCATTCTCGCAAGTTACCAACCGAAGGAACCTGTCGCCCCCAAGCCAAAACCGGGGGGCGGCGGGCAATCTGGCGGCCAAGGTTCATCCGGAGGGGGACAATCGGGAGGGGGTTCACCCGGATCTCCCGGACAGGGTCAGGGACCGTCCCATATCCG
Organism: Bacillota bacterium; assembly: GCA_036384575.1. Lineage (GTDB taxonomy): Bacteria > Bacillota > UBA4882 > UBA8346 > UBA8346 > DASVMB01. The sequence goes on along the minus strand of DASVMB010000240.1, from coordinate 4,546 downwards.
GATCATCGGCACTGCAATATTTAAAAAGGACAAAATGATTGGAACCCTGGATAACTACGAGAGTCAGGTGATGCTGCTGCTTTCGGGCAGATTTCATGAAGCCATGTTAAGCATCGCCGACCCGAAACATAAAAAGGAGCTAATCGCCTTTAGGCTTTTTGCTTCCGGCGCGCCCCAGATTATTTATGAGCGTCGTAAAAATCAAGATCGGCTCCAGGTTCGACTGAAATTGGAGGCGGATATCCTCAGTATTCAAAGTGGCGTTAATTATACCGATCCCTCGAAGGAACGGTATCTATCCAAATATATCGCGGCGGCGCTGAAACGAAGGATTGAGAAGGTTCTCGACAAAGTACAACACCAGTATCAATCGGATGTCTTTGGTTTTGGTAATCGCGTCCGCGCGTCGTTCCTTACCTCATCCGAATGGGAGCGTTATAATTGGCCAAAACATTTCCCGCAGGCTCAGATTCATACCCAAGTCAATCTGTCCATTCGCCGGGTAGGGGTCCAGTTCGCTCCGCCCACACTGCGATAGGTGACCCCCTATTTAAACACCAACAAATAAAAAGGCAAACCCAATTCGACCAAGGCTAATAAGATGATAGCAATAGCCCCGCTGCGATTCTTTTCCTTCCAGTTTTCCAGGGCGAACAAAATCGTATACAAAGCAACCAAGGCCGCAATGAAGATCGCAATATACTCCATACCAAACCCCGCCTTTGACCGTGTTATACTTTGCCGGGTCCAGGATTAACCGGCATCTTGTACTTGCAGAAAATTATTCCGGTGACGACAGGGTAACCGTTACCCGCGTCGAATATAGATAACTCAATTAATCATGTATGATCCTGGCCTACGGAGGGCGTTTTCATGAGTTCTTTGAAATTATTCTTGTTGCTTTTTTTAATTGGCAAGCTCGTTATGCGATTGGGGCTAAATCTATTAAACTATCTTCATCTGAAGCATACCGCCGGTCAAGTTCCAGCCGCTTTGACAGGAGTGGTGGAACCCTCCAAATTACAGCAGATTGATGCCTATAACGCCGCAAAAATGATCTTTCAAATGGTCTATATTCTCTGGGATAATCTCATCTTGCTGTTATTCTTGTTTACTCCGGCTTATCCCCTGTATTCTTCGTGGATTGACAGTCTTACACTGCCGTTATTCCTCCGGGGGCTACTTTTCTTCGGGATTATCGCCGCCGGTTCATGGCTGATCGGGTTACCTTTTGCCTGCTTCTTTCACTTCCGGATCGAAGAAAAGTTCGGTTTTAACCGCTATACTTTGTGGCGCTGGTTCGGGGATGAGTTAAAAAACCTTTTGATCGACTTGATCGTATTGACGATTATCTTCTGGATTGTCCTTGCCTATTGGGGCAATGATCTGAGCTTCCAATGGGGACGGGTCTGGGGCGCCTGGCTCATCGCACTTGGTTTGATAGTGCTCTTTATGTATCTGGTCCCGGTACTGGTGATTCCCTTTTTTTACCGGCTGAAACCGGTAACCGACGAAGGGCTGCGCCAAAAAATCATTCATTTGGTGGAGAATTGCGGCTTGAAAGTGAGCAAGGTTGTGGAGGCGGACGAAAGCCAAAAATCGGCTCATGCCAATGCCCAAATGGCCGGAATCGGGCGGACGAAGACGATCATTCTCTTTGACACACTGATCGCAAATTACAATGAATCGGAGATCCTGGCGGTGTTGGCCCATGAGATCGGTCACGGGAAAAAGCGTCACCTCTGGATTCAGATCGCGCTGGCCGCTGTGGAATTCTTCCTTTTAATTTACTTCACCGCTCGCTTGCTCTCCTCAAGCGCCACCTTTACGGCCTGGGATACAAGTCAGGTAATTTATAACGGGGTCTTCATCGCCTTTATTATTTTTGGTGAGATCATGAGCTTCTTTGTTACGCCTTTTTCTTCCTATCTCTCCCGTAAACTCGAATACGAGGCCGACCGTTTTTCCAAGCAGGTCTTACAAAGTGGCGCACCGTTACGAGGAGTCTTTTTGAAATTTATCGTAAACGAGTTGGATAATATCAATCCCCACCCGTGGTATGAAGCTTTTTATTACTCCCACCCCTCCCTTTTGAAACGGATCAAGGCTTTGGAGTAACCAATCGCTAGCGTTTTCCCCTTCTAAAGAAACCGGAGACCCAATCCGCAAACATTCGCCACCAACGGACAAGGAAATTGGCACGGTGGGCCGCCTTGGTCGTGTAGACTGGGGCCGAACCCACGGAAACCCCGCTGACTTCAGCCTGGAGACTGCCAACCCTCTGCCCGGCTGTGACTGGCAGACGCAGTTTTTTATCAGGGACCAATCGGGTGGTGATCAGCTGCTCCTTACCCCGTTCCACCACTACGGCAAAATCGGTGCGTAACCGGACCGGAATCTTTGCCGGGGAAGCTTCGGGCAGGGTGATGAGTCCCACATCACTCCCGGCCTTCTGGACCAGTCGGCGCTCAAAAGTGCGATAACCGTAATCAAGAAGGCGTTTGCTCTGGCTGACCCTTACCGCATCGGTATCAGCCCCCAAAATCACACTCAACAAACGAAACCCGCCTTTTACCGCCGTAGCGGAGAGGCAGAACTTGGCTTCCGCGGTATGCCCGGTCTTTAAGCCGTCCGCTCCCCGGTATGCTTTGAGCAGTTCATTGGTGTTCCGTAGTATAAACTTGCCGCTTCTGAGACTATCCAGCCAGATGGAAGTGAACTTGAGCACTTCGGGATATTGTAACAGGTGTCTAGAGATCACCGCCAGATCATAAGCGCTGCTGTAATGGCTCGGATCGGGCAAACCGGTTTCATTGGCAAAGTGGGTGTTTTTCAAACCCAAGGTCTTGGCCTTCTCATTCATGGCGTCAATAAAGTCTTCCAACGATCCGTAAAGATGTTCCGCCACCGCGGCGCTGGCGTCGTTGGCCGAGACCACAGCGATGGCTTTGAACATATCCCGAAGCGGCATGGTCTCGCCCTCCTTGAGATAGATTTGCGAACCGCCCATTCCGGCTGCGGTCGCTGAAGCGGTAATCGTTTCATCCCAAGTGACTCGTTTGGCGTGGACCGCCTCCAGGATGAGTAACATGGTCATAACTTTCGTTACGCTGGCCGGCGGAAGCCTCTGATTCTCATTTTGGGCATACAATACCTTCCCTGTTGCCGGATCCATCAGCACCGCCGCCCGGGCATTAATCGAAAAGGCCCCCTCAATCGGAGCCCAGAAAGACTGCATGACCAAGCATATGGCTATCACCAGCGCCATCGATTTGGATCGCATCCAGATTCCTCCTTGGAGACGGCTCCGGTCCGGTATAATCCGGGAAAACTCCGGACCGGTTCGGTATGGCAAATCCCAGTCGTTTCGTGCCGCAATATAGTCAAAGGATACCCAAAAACGGGAATAAGTATTACAAGGAGGAAGTCTATTCACACTTTCCCTAATGGGAACGGCTTGAAATTCAGGGTCCAAGGGCTGGGGGTTAAACTGCGAAGCATAACCAAAGAAGACTGACCAATAAAACTCATCACCCTTTCCCTATAGCCACCGGCAAGGTAAAGCTAAAAACCGAACCCCGGTTGAGCTTGCTTTCCACAGTGACTTTACCGCCGTGGCTCTCCACAATATGCTTGACGATGGAGAGTCCCAAACCGGTGCCGCCCAACTCCCTGGAACGGCCCTTATCCACCCGGTAAAACCGCTCAAAGATCCGATCCCGGTCCGCTTCGGGAATGCCGATTCCGGTATCCGCCACCATCACCTTGAGCATTTCCGCTTCGGCCCGGATCGCGATCCGGATGCTTCCGCCGGTCGGGGTATACTTGAATGCGTTATCCAACAAATTGATTAAGACTTGCTTGATCTGGTCCCGATTTCCGTAAGCGAGAGGAAGCGGAGTCTCCGGTAGAGAGAGCTTCAAAACCGGAGCATCAGGGGTCACCGGTGTGAAACGTTCCCGGACCTCGGCGATGAGATCAACCAGATCAAACGGCTGGCGTACTACTTCTGTTTTTGAGTCCAGCCTGGCCAGAGCCAATAGATCATTGATCAGGTTGGTCATCCGGTCGCTTTCCTGATCAATGGCGCGTAAGTATCGGAGAAGCATCTGGCTCTCGTGCCATCCCCCGGATAACAGGGTCTCTGTCATCGCCTTGACTGCGGCGACGGGCGTGCGCAGTTCATGTGAGACATTGGCCACGAAGTCCTGGCGGACCCGTTCCAACCGGCGTAACTGGGTCAAATCATGGAGCACGATAATCGTTCCTTGAATGGATCCGGTTTCATCTTTTAGCGGCGCCAGTAAAACTTGAAGCTGGGCATCGGTGGGGTAATAAAGCGGGAGCTCGCTCTGGAGTGGTTCCTGGGTCCGGTTGACCTGCTGAATCAGGTCCAACAAATGATGGTTAAGGACCGCTTCCATTACCGGCCGGCCTTCGGCGGTTTTGGGATCCAGTCCTAACATTCGCCGGGCCGCGGGATTGACTAATATCAGGTCCAACCGTTTATCCAGAACCAAAATGCCGTCGGCCAGATTCTCCAGGA
>DASVMB010000239.1:0-10184 GCA_036384575.1 Bacillota bacterium | reverse complement strand
GACGAGGGTATTGGTCTCCCATAAACCGATTTTGGAGCTGATTCTGGAAGTGAAGACTCCTTGGAGACAAATAAGGATTCCACCGATAAGTGAAAATAAAATTCCCTGCATGTACTTACCTCCTCCGATAAATGTTGTTGTCTATTCGTAAATATTCTCCTTTGCCAGGATTTTCAACCGCGAAAGATCCAAGACTGTCAGCGACCCCTTTTTCTGTGAAATAATCCCGTCCCGCCGAAATTGCCCGATTACCCGGTTTAGATGCCGGTAGCTTGTTCCAAGCATCATCGCGATCTCTGTCAATTTCGGGGTTTTGATCTCTTCTACCCGCGACTCGCCGTTCTCAGCTTCACATACATATACGCTCACCGACAATAAGTAACTGGCAAAACGGTTTTCCAAAGGGTAAAGCTGGTTGAGGGTTGCCGAATTCGAGACCGTATAAAGTTTAAAACTTAGGTTGTTAATTAAAAACCGCAGAAAAGTCGGATCGTTATAGGCGTACTGATACAAATCGTCAAATTTAATTCCAATCAAATAGGAATCCATTTGTGCTTCAACGTTACACCTTACCGGGAAGCGGCTTAAAAATTCCAAATCGCCAAGCACACTTAACGGCCTGCTAAACCGCAATAAAAGTGACTTACCGTTATCCAGCATGGTAAAGGTCTTTAGTTTTCCGGCCACCAGAAAAAACATATAATGCAGTTTAGCTGAACCTTCACAGATAAGTTCGCCTTTCGGGTAATAAAACAAGCTCATGTGGCTGGTCATATCCGATTCAAATAACGCATCCAACGAATATTGGTCAATGTAGGAACGCAATAAATCCTGGTTCGGAATCGGTATCATATTTCCGCCTTCTCCTTGAACTTGCTTAAATTAAGTATATATAAAAAGCAACAATTGGAAAAGGACAAATGTCATGATGCACAAAAATGTATGAGTCCTAGGTTATTGGTCAATATTGGAAGTAAGGCGGAGATGATGAGGTGAGGTAGATGCGGGGTGAGGATGACAAAGTGCGATTCATTGATTTTAAAAATGGACCGCGAAAAAGGGTTGATGAAAAAAGAACCGGGACGGATCTAGCCAAGCAAATCAACGGCCGGTTGACATACCTAAATTTAACTGCCGCTCGTCTGGATGAATCGGAAGATCCTTTGGATAATCTCCTGGCCAACGTAATGTTCGACTGCCTTCCGGGGAACCGGATACAAAGAAAATAAATGATTGTAGCTTGATATAAAAAGGTCTTTCCTTTTGGGAGAGGCCTTTTTTGCACTGCGCCGGCAGGGGCTCAATCCAACGGATGCAAGTCCCGAGGTGGGTTGGTAGTTGCGCGAGCATGCGCGCAAAGCACATGTTTAAGGGTGTTCCCATTAGTGCTTTTTGGTAACGAATATAATATTAATCATCAGATTTAAAAAAAGGAATTTGTAAATAAAGATTGAATAAGTATATTGTCGACAATCGACATAGGAGATCGAAGATGGCATTTAAACCGATGAAAACCAATTTATTGCATATGGACGTAGTTAATGCAATCATTTCCGCAATTGTTACCGGTGAGCTAAAACCGGGCGATCGAATCATTGAACAGCATATTGCCGAGCAGATGCAAATCAGCCGCGCACCGGTACGCGAAGCCATTCGCGAGTTGGTGGCTCAAGGTATAGTAAGGTTTTTGCCGCGGAAAGGCGCTTATATTGTTCCACTCGAACCGGATGAAATACGAAACGTATATCTGTTAAGGAGCCGGTTGGAGGGACTCGCTGCTTTCATCGCTACGCCCAAACTATTGAATAACGACTTAAATATGCTGCTAAGTTTTTCGGAAAACATGGAGACAGCAACCAAAGAAAATGACGCCAAAAAATTTATCGATAATGATCTCAAATTTCATGATTTGATCTGTCAAACTTGCGGAAATGAAAACTTACAAAAAATGATTGCCGGAGTAAGGATTCAGATTCAATTATTTATGATGATGTCCAAATGGAATCTGGTCATCCATTCCCAATTAACCAAAGAAAGCAGGACCCATCAGCCTATCATTCAGGCCTTTCTTAAGTCCGACGCCGATCTTGCCGAGCAATGCATGCGGAACCATGTTATTTCTGCAGGTGCTATGTTAATCGAATACGTGGAAGAAAATAAGTCTAATATATCCTGAGCTGGCAGTATTTTTGTCTGCTTATTGTCGACAATCGACATTAAGCGGAGATATAGAGAACCGAAAATAAATCAGCGGGAATCATTCGATAGATGCATCAGAGAAGTAGAGATGATTCGAAGTGGAAGAAGATCGCTTCGATATATGTGGGAAAGGTCTAATTCTTTTTGCTGTTTATTGTCGACAATCGACATAAAACATTGGAACAGAAAAGGAGGTGATGGAAGTTTAAATCGCGGGAATTACCGGTAAGAAATAAAAAAACAAAGGGGGAAATTGTAATGAAAAGATTGTTGCTTGTTGGTTTACTGATTTCACTTTTCGTTATCGCCGGGCAGAGCTTTGCTGCATCTCAGACAATCACCTATTTAACCCCGGAAACCGACCCGTCTTCTATTGCGGTGGACAATCACATTATTGCAGCGTTTGAAAAAGCCCACCCCGGGGTGAAGGTCAATTTAACCCATGCCAGCTTAAACGATGTCTTACCGAAACTCTCGGCAATGCTAAAGGCAGGAACAGCTCCGGATGTGGCTTTTAGTTCGCCGAAGTTCGTTCCGCCTCTCGTGGATCAAGGCTATCTTGCTCCGATGGATGATGTGTTCAAGAAATTGGGAGACATCTCCCCCAAATTTGTGGCTGCCAACAGCAAAGGGAAAATTTATGATGTACCGGCTGCTGTTGAGGCCAGAATGCTTTATTACCGGAAAGACCTTTTTGAAGCCGCCGGTTTAAAACCTCCGACGACTTTTGATGAATGGTATAAAGCTGCGAAGGCCTTGACCGTTGACAAAAACGGCGACGGCAAAATCGATCAATATGGTATTTCCCTTACCGGTGCTCCTCCGGAATGCAGTTATGATATTTGTATCATTGTTTGGGCCAACGGCGGAGATTTATTTGACAAAAACAACAGAGTCGTGCTTGATAATCCCAAAGCGGTTGAGGCATTGGAGTTCTTAGGTAAAATGAAGGAATTCACTCCTCCGGGGATGGCCACGACCACCTATAAGGATGTTTCGTTAAATTTTGCCAATGGTGTGGCGGCAATGGCAGTATATCCCGGCCGGATGATGATGAACATCGACCGTTATAACCCGGAGCTTCGTGACAAAGTCGGTGTGGTTCCGATTCCTTATGGACCCGGTGGCAATAATAAACCGGTCGTTCATGAATCCTTGAATGATTTTATCGTTTTCAAGACCTCCAAAAACGTGAAATTGGCCAAGGAATTCGTCAGCTTTTATATGAGCGGCAAGCAGTATCTGGAGTTCCTAACCGCTTCCACTCCCGGACATAGTTTACCGGTCCGGAACAACTGGCTTGATGATCCGGATTATTTCAAATTTGAAGCCATCGCAAGATGGAAAGACAATGTAAAGACCTCCATGGATAGTGCATTCAAATATGGCACCGACTTCCTGTTCCGTTATCCCGGTGTTGTGAATCCTTATGTTGGTAGAGCTACCGCGGATCCTACCTTTGCACGGGAAGTCAATAAATACTTTACCGGAGAGAGTACTGCCAAACAGGCCTTGTCCAATGTTGCCAATACTTGGCGTGAAATGTTCGGTATTAAGTAATATCGACTTCATAGCGGGAACCAACGAAAACAATTAAGTACAAGGCTGATTATTCTACGGAATAATCAGCCTTCGAGAAATTTGGAGGTCGAAATGCAACTCACCAAAAAAGACAACCAGATCGGAATGGCTTTTTTGATACCTGCCTTAATCTTCATGGCCATATTAATCATCTATCCGCTCGTTAATTCATTTATCTTAAGCTTTTACCGGCAGCTGATTTATGAAGCGAAAGGCGTATACATCGGTTTTCAAAATTATACGAAAATTTTATCCGATCCTGAGTTTTGGCATTCGTTGCAGCTGAGTGTAATTTGGACGGTTCTGACAATTGCCGGGCAGCTGATAATCGGAATCGGCAGCGCGTTAATACTCAATGAAGAATTCAGGGGTAGAGGCCTCATGAGGGCTTTTGTCCTGCTACCCTTTTTTATGCCCACTGTTGCAGCCACCCTGATGTGGAGATGGTTATTGAACGAACAGTACGGGGCGGTAAATTATATATTAATGTCCATGCATATCATTGATAAACCCATTAGTTGGCTGGCGAATCCTTCCCTTGCGATGTTAACCGTGATCTTTATCGGAATTTGGCGTTATTTCCCCTTTGTAACAATCAATGTTCTGGCCAGACTGCAGACAATCCAACAAGAATTGTATGAAGCGGCCAGTGTCGATGGTGCCAATGCCTGGCATAAATTTTGCCATATCACCCTACCGGAGATCAAAGGAGTACTTATCGTTGTTATCCTGCTGCGGAGTCTCTTTATGTTTAATAAAGTCGATATTATTCTATTGCTGACAGGCGGAGGCCCGGGTAACAACACATTGACTTTGCCGGTACAAGCGTATAGTTATGCTTTTGAAGGCATGCAAATTGGTAGAGGCGCAGCCAATTCCATATTGCAATTCCTGATCATTCTGGTATTCATCATTATTTATATGAAATCCACCAGCGAAGGGCAGAAAAAGGGAGGGAAAATCTATGGCTAAGGGTTCCAAGAAAAGCCTTAAATTTCGGATTATTTTCTATGTTTCATTGGTTTTGTTGGTACTATTTTCGATCGGACCGATTATCTGGATGCTGTTTTCCTCCCTTCGTCCCAAAAACGAATTTTTCATGATTCCACCGACGATTTTTCCAAAACATTGGACGGTAATCAATTATTTCCTGATATTCAAGGACACTGCCTTTTTCCAGTTTTTATTAAACAGTATTTGGATCTCGGCAGGGACGATTGTTATTAGCACAGTTGTAGGTATACTGGCTGCCTATAGTTTGACCCGTTTTAATTACAAGGGAAGAAATTTATTTGCCTTATTTTCTCTTTTTGCTTATATGTTGCCAACCATCCTTTTGGTAATTCCCCTGTATTTACTGGTTGTACAAATAGGCCTGGCCGATAAATTAACCGGTTTAGTCCTGGCTTATGTGGCTTTATGTCTTCCCTATTGCATTTGGCTGTTGCGCTCTTTCTTTCAAACCATACCGATCGAATTGGAAGAGTCCGCTTTTATTGATGGAGCCGGACGAATTAAAACTTTGCTTCATGTCGTATTACCGATGATGATTCCGGGAATTGTAGCCACGACGGTTTATAGTTTTACCTATGTGTGGAATGAGTATTTATTCGCCTTGATCTTTATGACCAGCGATGCGAAAAGGACTTTTCCGGTTGGATTGGAGAGTTTTGTTACATCCTTTGATGTTTATTGGGAATATATCTTGAGCGGCAGTATTATCGTAAGTATTCCGGCGGTTGTTGTCTTCCTCGCCACACAGCGGTCGCTGATCAAAGGTTATGGAGCCGGTGCAGTCAAAGGCTGACGCATCCTCGATGACAATTATTTAGGAGGAACAATGTATACTGAGGAGCAAAAAAAGAAGTTTAAAGGCATCGGTGCATTAGTATTAACCATCTTCGATCAAGATTTAAAATTAAATACGAATGCACTGCAAAAGAATATTCGCTTTATGATCGACAATCACATCAATGCATCGAATGGATTTCTGGTATGCAATGGCAGTACCGGAGAATGCTATGCTATGAATTTGGAGGAGCGGAAGCAAGTAATCCAGGCTACTGTTGAGGCTGCCAATAAAGAGATTCCGGTGGTTGCCTGTTGTAATGATACGGATGCCTTCTCTGTAATCGAGTTGGCAAATCACGCCAAAAAGGTCGGCGCCGATGCGGCACTTATTATTCAATCCTATTATCTCCCTTTTAACGAGGAACAAATCTATAATTTCTTTCAATTTGTGAATGATCGGGTTGATATTCCAATCATGATCTATAACAACCCTTCGGTTTGCAGTGGAGTGGAGATGTCGATGGATTTGTTAAAAAAACTGGCTAAACTGAATAAGGTGTTTGCCTTAAAACAAACCACGAACTCTTCGAAACACTTTATTCAAAGCCAGGTTCTGGCACCCGAACTATTAATTTTTACAGGTTCCTCTTCGACAGAGCCTTTTGGAGATATGGCCGGGATGCATGGTTTCTTTTCCTTCCTATCGTGTTTTTATCCCCAAATGCAAATCGAATTGTGGGAAGCCATTCGAACAAAGGATTATGTTGCCGCCGGGAAGATACATACCAAGGAATTATTGCTGTATGACTGGTGGTGGAGTGGCGGGCTTGGCCAGACGTTTGGCCAGATTGTTCATGCCAAAAAGGCCTTGGATTTAATGGGCCATTACGGCGGGTATTCCAGACCTCCTCTGGTACCCTTAAAAGAAGCCCAAACTGAAAAATTGAAACAAATATTACAAGCTTGGGGCTTAATTTAACATAAGGAGATGTCAGCTGTGAAATCCTTTCAATTGATCAGCCAGTTTCCACAGACTGTGTTTTATGGTGCCGGGACTGCTGAAAAAGTTGAAGAAATTCTGGGCGATCCCAGGGGAAAAAAGGTTTTAATCGTCACCGATAGTTTTTTAGTGAAATCGTCAATGATCGAAACCTTCTCCAATTCTTTAACTGATAAACCTGCGATATACGGAGAGATAACCGGAGAACCGACTTCGGAAGAGGTTGAAAAAGCAGTTCGTTTTTGCCGTGAAGGGCGGTTTGACTTGGTGATAGGCATTGGAGGCGGTAGTGTGCTGGATACCGCCAAAGTTGTCGCTGCGCTGGGGAGAGACCAAATCAAAGTGAGCCAGGTGTATGGCGCCGGAAAGCTAAAAAAGCGTGAGATTGGTTTGGCCCTCATTCCGACCACGGCGGGGACTGGTTCGGAAGCTACCCCGAATTCGTTGATTTTCGACTCGGTCACCGGCAATAAAGAGGCTATTATCGGCCGGGAGTTGATCCCGGATTGGGTTGTACTGGATCCAGTCCTGACCACGGGACTTCCGCCAAAAGTAACAGCTGCCACCGGACTGGATGCCCTTTGCCATTGCATTGAATCTTATTATTCGGTAAACAGCAACCCGGTCAGTGAGGCTTATTCTTATGAGGGACTGAAATTGCTCGGCGCCAATCTCGGCAGAGCCGTTGAAGAGCCAGATAACCTGGAAGTACGGGGAGACATGCTCTTAGGAAGCTTTTTTGGAGGCTTGGGGTTGACCATTGCCGGGACAACCGCAGTTCATGCCCTGTCATATCCTTTGGGTAAAAGGAGAGTGGCTCATGGGGTTGCCAACGGGATGCTCTTGCCGAAGGTGCTGGAGTATTATTTCCCACATATTGAAGGTAAACTGAATCAGGTCTTTCGTTTATTCGCAACTCATGAAAAAGCAGTGCATAATAGCCGTGAATTGCTGGATATGATTGCCGGGTATGTGTCGCAATTCCCCATACCGAAAACACTTGCCGAAGTTAATATTTCGGCGGATGAAATACCGCAACTGGCCAAAGAGGCGGTTCGCAATGAACGCTTAATCAGAAATAATCCCGGCCCGGTTACAATCGATGATGCTGAAAAGATTTACCGCATGATCATTTAGGTGAAAGACTATTTTCGTGAGGTATCTCTGACGGATGGGGGGCCGTAAAATTGGATATCTTGATTATTGCGGATGATTTAACCGGTGCCAATGATACAAATGTACAATTTGCGAAGTTCGGCGCCAGGGCCATCACTTGTTATGATCTGAGATCCCTCGCTTTATATCCGGGTTTTGATATTGCCAGTCTTTCCACGGAAAGCAGGAGTTTGACACCGGAAAACGCCTATCAAAAGGCGGCTACAGTGATCAGGAGATTACCGTTTCAACCGGAATATTTTGTTTATAAAAAAATCGATTCCGCGTTAAGGGGTTCTTTTGGGATTGAAATCGACGCTTTGATGGACAATATGCCGTGGATAAAAGCAACACTGGTTGCCCCGGCTTATCCTGACAATCATCGTACAACTATCAACGGTTCTCAGTTAGTGAAGGGAGTTCCGGTTCATCAAACTGAAATAGCCGCCGATCCGGTGACACCGGTAACCGATTCGAATTTATTGACGGTGTTAGGCTCCCAAAGTCGCCGTAAAATAGGATATCTTCCTTTGGCCCAAGTGTTGAAAGGATATCCAGCCGTTCAATCCTATATTCATAGCTTGATTTCTGATCATTGTGAAATTATTGTGGCTGATGCTGAAACAAATGAACATCTCTCAACCTTAGCCCGGGTTATTTGGGATGAAAAGAGTTTGATCCCGTGCGGCTCGGCCGGGCTGGCCCTGGCCCTGGCCGAAATTTATCGACAGCGAAGCGATTGGCAACAAACTAAGTCAATCAACCCAAGCCCTTTTTTGGCGGTTGTTGGGAGTAAAAGCGATGTTGCCGGTTTACAGGTGACGACTGCCCGGCAGGAACTTCCAAATATCAGAATGTTGGCGATTGATACCGATAACTTGGTGGACTCTTCGAGAGCCGGGGCTCAAATGGATCGAGCAGTTACTGCGGCGCTAAGAATATTTGCCCAAGAACGATTTTTAGTACTATATTTATCTTCAAAAGTTATGCATCAGAGTACCGATGCGCCGATCATTGCCTCCGGTTTGGCGGAAATTGCCTGTCGTATACTCCAACAGGTCAAAATAAAGACCCTGTTTGCCACTGGTGGGGATACAGCTGCTCATATCTTCGACAAATTGGGGATCCAAGCTCTTGAATTGGAAAACGAACTTGAACCGGGCATTTGCAAAGGCCGGTTCGTTGGCGGAACGTATGATGGTTTGGGAGTTATTACAAAAGCCGGTTCATTTGGAGATGCACATACATTAGTACGAATCATTAAAAATATCCATTAGGGAAAATCCGCAAGAACAAACGGGGGATAAAGAGCCATGATCAATCAAAAACCCATCATCGGAATATCAATGGGTGATCCGGCGGGAATCGGACCGGAAATAGCCGTAAAAGCACTTGCCCAAAAAGAAGTTTATCAATCCTCTAACCCGGTTATTGTGGGGGACAGCAGTGTTATTCAAGCCGCAATTCGCATTTGTAACTTGAATTTTACAGTCCGACCGGTTACAGCGGTGGAAGCTGCCGGATTTGAATATGGCGTAATTGATGTTTTTGATCTTAAAAATGTGGATATGTCGCAACTCGAATATGGGAAAGTATCGGCTATGGCTGGAAATGCCGGATTTACGGCCGTAAAGAAATTGATAGAACTTGCCATGGCCCACAAAATAGATGCCACTGTTACCGGTCCGATTAATAAAGAAGCGATGAATCTGGCCGGTCATCATTTTTCAGGTCATACCGAGATTTATGCCGAGTATACGGGCACCAAAGATTATACGATGATGCTGGCCCATGAAAACTTTAGAGTCGCTCACGTTTCAACTCATGTTTCTTTAAGGCAAGCTTGTGACCGTGTCCAAAAGGAACGGGTGTTGAAAGTCATACAGCTTTCCCACGAGGCGATCCGCAAATTGGGAATCGAAAAACCCCGGATTGGGGTGGCCGGTCTCAATCCTCATGCCGGAGAAAACGGGATGTTCGGCAGGGAAGAGATTGAAGAGATAACGCCGGCCATCGAAGCGGCCAAGGGCCAAGGGATTCTGGTTGAAGGCCCCATTCCTCCGGATAGCCTGTTTCCCAAAGGGAAGAGCGGGTTTTATGATGTGGTGGTGGCCATGTACCACGATCAAGGACATATTCCCCTGAAATTGGCAGGGTTCAATTGGAATGAGGCCGCAAAAAGATGGGAATCCGTCAATGGAATCAATATTACCTTGGGCTTGCCGATTATCCGCAGCTCAGTAGATCATGGAACCGCTTTTGATATCGCCGGAAAAGGGATTGCAACTCCGGAAAGCCTTCTTAGCGCGATTGACTATGCCCAAAAAATGGCCCGTTTATCGTAACCCAAGGAAACCCTGCCGCGACTTGTTGCGCTTGCGCTTAATCCCCGATTTCTCCTAGAAATTGAAAAGGCCTTTCCTTTTGGGAGAGGCCTTTTTCACATTATAACGAATTT
>DASVMB010000238.1:0-4982 GCA_036384575.1 Bacillota bacterium | reverse complement strand
TCTCTCGGGCCAAGTGAGCACCATCCAACAGGCTGGTCATCAATATATGCAATGATACCAGTTACCTTCCCCGAATTGACAATTTCCTGCATTGCATTTTTGTTTGTTTCTCCACATTGCCGTTCAAATTGGTCTTCCGGTATCCGCCACCACATGCACCAGCAACCGCCGTGCGCACCGTCTTTTCCAAAAAGCCTTTCGAAATCGGACCACCTTTCCGATGTCAAAGGATAAATGGCTAACTGGTTCTCACCCATAAGATTACTCCTCTCATTTTCCCTCCGCTTGGCGTACTAACATCTACGAGTTACAGAAGTCCTGCCGCCTTAGATAGCTCACCTACTTCATGAATTTTCTCCTTGATATAACCTCATGATACACTTTCTTCATCGAACAACTTCTTCGAATCTCGCGCCCCACAAGCAGTAACGTGGTGTTATATGTACATATGTCATATGTGCGGAAATCTTGTGCTTTTCTACAACATAATGTCTCTTTTTTATGACCAAATACGACAATCATAATTCTCAACGTCTTTGAAACACAAGTCCCTTGTTTTTTTAAATTTTTAAGACCGATGAATTTAATAACTCCTTCATCTTCAAGTTGGAAAGTCTCAAAACAAAGTTGTAAAAAGTAGAAGTGGAGGCTTTCGAAGTAATTGTTGCAGATTTAAACCTAAATGCAATACAAAAATTCATTAAAATCCGCCAATCGGAGCCCAAATGATCTGGATACAAGAAAGATATTCTCTTGCTGGAAAAAAACTCCTTTCTCTAGACTAAAAAAATAACATTCTATGTTCGCTGTTCAATTCTTTTATATCTTAAGCTGCTGTAGCTTGCATCAAATTATCTCTCCAATGATTTACATATCATAATATTATAATTTAACACAATTTGGCATAAAAGCTTGTCCAATAATTAAAATTCTGTTAAAATTAAAACATGTAATAAAAAATAAAAACCTTCAGGACTCGGTGCGATTTCAAACCGGCGGTAAAGCCCGCGAGCCGTCCTGAAGAAAGGAGAATCGTTTTATGGGTATTATGAGCGGTATCAAGCAGGCGTTGGGTGTCGGAGGCGTGAAGGTCAGCCTCACCGTGCCCGAACAGGTGGAAAAGAGCAAAGGCCAAGTCGAGGGGAATTTGGCCCTCACCGCCAAGAGTGATCAGGAAATACTCAAGCTCACCGTCACCATTACCGAGAGCTACACTACGGGGCGCGGTGACGAGGAGACCACCAAGGAGTATGATCTCGGCGAGGTCAACCTCCCAGCCCCCTTCCAGATGAAGGCCGGCGAGGCGAAAGAGGTGCCCTTCGTGCTCCCCTTCAAGCTTCTCAAGTCGGACGCCGACGTACTCAAGGAAAAGGGCGGAGCCCTCGGCATGCTCGGCAAGGCCAGCGCCTTTGCCAACGCGGAGAAGTCGACCTACAAGGTGAAGGCGGAGGCCGACGTCAAGGGCACCATGATCGATCCCAGCGACGAGAAGGACATCAAGCTCGTCTGAGCTTGGACGGCCGCTCGAGCGAGACAGGCCGGAAGGTAGGAGCCGCGCATGAGGGATCCGGTTCGCGCCGGTTTCCTCCCCGCGGCTCCAACTTTTCCGCCGGTTGTCGCTGAGTCGTGAGATGATAAACGGTGTCGTGCCTCCATGAATAAAGAAGGACAATTTTATTGAAATTCCCACAAATAAGATCAGTTTTTTTACAGGAATTTGATGGAAAACACCGAAATAACCAATATATTATGCTTTACTTGAACCATTTATTGGTTGGTTGAGATTGAACAACTGGATTATTAACATTCTTGAAAAAAAGCTGATTTGAAAGGATGATTGACGTATGGGTATTATCAAAGCGGCGATTGGCGCTGCTGGGGGCGGGTTGGCCGATCAATGGCTGGAAACTATTGAACCGGCGGAAATGGACAACACAACTTTGGCAACCTACGGGGTAAAAGTCAGGAAAAATGACTCCCGCAGCTCAAACAAAAAGGGCACCGAGGACATTATTTCAAATGGCTCAATCATCCATGTGCCGGTGAACACCTATATGTTGCTGGTAGATGGAGGTAAAATCATCTCCGCCACTGAAGAAGAGGGGTATTATCAAGTGGATAATTCCACGTCGCCTTCCATCTTCTTTCAGGCTTCCGATAAAGTTGAGACTGCGGGTTACGGTAATACCGGACAGAATGCCATCAAGCGACCGGGCGGTTTAGTCAATACACTGAAGGACTCCTGGGAGCGGTTCAAATTTGGCGGAACGTCACCGCTGAAACAAACCGTAGTCTATATCAATAAACAGGAAATTCCCGATATCCGGTTCGGCACGAAGACTCCGGTTCCCTATACCGATAGGGTGTTGGTGCCGGGAAGAGTAGTCCCTTGTAAGGTTACCTCCTTTGGAACCTATTCGATTAAGATTGGCGACCCGTTATTGTTTTATAGCGAGGTTTATAGCAAGACCAACAATGTGAGTCTCAGCACAATGGATCTGGCTGAGCAATATATTAATGAATTTCTGATGGCCTATACCACGGCCTTGGCCAGCCTCTCTACCAACAATGTGCTGGTTTCGGATATTCCAATTAAGACCCTAGAACTGGGACAGTATATGGCGGAAGTTTTGGACAAAGAGTGGCTGTCCAAACGGGGGTTTTATATTCATAGCGTAGGGATTGCCGGAATTTCCTTTGATGAAAAGACCAATGAACTGCTGGATAAATACGCCAACATCTCCATTATGATGGATCCCAACGCCCGGGCGGCCCGGATGACAGAGGGTATGGCGGCGGGGTTGCAAGCTGCGGGTTCAAATTCTGGCGGGGCCATGGTTGGGTTTGCCGGAATGGCCATGGGGATGAATGCGGCAGGAGCAATGGGTCTCATGCCCGGTCAGCAATTGGCCAATGGGCCGGGAAACCCGGCAGCGTCGACGGTAGCCGGCGGCTGGGTCTGTTCCTGTGGCAATACCATGGCCGCGGAATCCGCTTTCTGTTCCAAATGCGGTTCCAAAAAACCGGCTAGTCTATCCCCAGCAGGTGGCGATGTGTGGCAATGTTCCTGTGGCAGAAGCGTTTCGGAGGGAGTGTTTTGCCCGAGTTGCGGCAAAAGGAAACCAGAGGATAAGAAATGGACTTGTTCTTGCGGTAATGTAACCGAGGATACGTTCTGCTCTAAGTGTGGAAACAAGCGACCCGATGCTTCTACAGATTGAATAAGGAGCGTAACAATGGATACAGTAAAAGCGTATAAATGTCCCAATTGTAAGGCTGGATTGGAGTTCAACCCCGCGAATCAAAATTGGAAATGTCAATATTGTTTTGGTGAGTTTAGTAAAGAACAACTTGATGCGGTATTGCAGCCGGAAGAACCTTTGGAACAGGCTCCGACGGAACTGAACTCCTACCGGTGTAGCAGTTGTGGGGCGGAACTGATTGCCGATGCTACCACTTCGGCTACCTTTTGCTTGTATTGCAAGAACCATACCATCATTAAGTCGCGCTTTGCCGGAGAATTCAAACCTGAGCGCTTGATTCCATTCAAGCTTACGAAGGAGCAGGCTAAAGAGCTGTATCGAAAGTGGATCACCAAGCGTTTGTTTGCTCCGGATGATTTTAAACAAAAAGACAAGCTTGATAAGGTAACCGGAGTTTACGCTCCCTTCTGGCTGTTTGATTGCAAAGTTGATGGGATGATTGAAGGAGAAGGAACCAGGGTCCGTACCTGGAGCGATGCCGATTACAAATACACTGAAACTAAGTATTACCGGGTAGTCCGCGGGGGTAGTACCGAATACAACCGGGTGCCGGTGGATGCATCCATAAAACTGGACGACCAGTTCATGCATTTGATTGAACCATATAACTACGGCGACCTCACCGAATTTTCCATGGAATATTTATCGGGGTTTATGGCTGAAAAATACGATGTTGAGGCAGCCGCAGCCGAGACTGTGATGGCAGAAAGGGTATCTCAATACCTGGAAGACAGACTGACCGCCACTGTATCGGGTTATTCATCTTTTACTGTCAGTAATAAATTGATTCAGTTGAAGGATACCATCCATGAATACGCCATGTTGCCGATTTATTTGCTGATTAACCAATATCAAGGCAAAGATCATGTATTTATAGTCAATGGACAAACCGGCAAAGTGGTTGGCGATACTCCTACCAGCTTTGCCAAGCAGCTTTTATTTGCCGGGGCTGTGTTTTTCGGCGTATGGTTAGTATTGGTGTTGGGGGGTGCTTTGTTTGCGTAAAGGGATATGGGCTATATTTGTCGTTTTGATGGTGTTGATGCTGATCGGAGGACAGGCAACCCGCACCGTATACGCTGAAGCCTCTAACGAGCATCGCCCCAATGTTTATGATGCTCTGGACAAATTGACAGCGAATGAAGTGGCGGAGTTACAAGCTTCAATCACGAATGTCTCCAAAGAATACAATCTGGATGTGGCTGTGGTTATTACCGACCAAACCCAGGGTAAGTCATCGAGGGACTTTGCCGATGATTTTTATGATAATCAGGGATATGGTGTGGGTCCTGATCACTCCGGCCTTTTGTTGTTAATCAACATGGATCAGAGAGAAGTTTGGATATCTACCGCCGGTAAAGCCATTGATATTTTTACCGACGATCGAATTTCGAATATGGTCAATGATGTTACCGCTCCCCTTTCAAACGGCAATTTTGATGAGGCTTGTAAAACTTTTGTCGATGATGTCGGTTCTATTGCCAAGATGGGTGTACCCGCAGGACAGAACAGAGTGGGTTCAGAAACGGATGAAGCCGTATCCGAGGACCAGGATGAAACCGATACTCAACCAGTTGCCGGTAGTTCATACTTTGGCAGAATGTTCGGGATGATGAAGTCCGTATGGGTTTATGTGATTGCCTTGATAGTCGCGTTAATTGCCACATTTCTCGTTTCCCGCTCCAGTAAGGGCAAGGTAACCATCAATAACCTGACTTA
>DASVMB010000237.1:0-6729 GCA_036384575.1 Bacillota bacterium | reverse complement strand
TCCTGGAGATTTTCCGGGGTAATTCCGGTAGTGCCGACTACTACGTGAATGCCCGCACCCAGAGCGGTCCGCAGGTTGATCATAACTGTCCGGGGAATGGTGAAATCCACCATCACCTGAGGCCGAACGGCACGAATCGTTACGCCCAGATCCTCACCGACCTGGATTCCCAATGTTTCTCCCCCGATTATGGTGCCGATATCCTTCCCGGGATTACTTTTATCTACCGCTCCCACTAATTGCAAGGTTTCATCCTTTAATACGGTTTTTACCACTTCCCGGCCCATACGGCCGCATGCTCCGGAAACTAAAACTCGGATCTTTTCCCCCATACATCACCACTCCTTAATTTATAGCAAAGTTTTGCAACCCGGCTCATCCAAAGTCTGTTCCGTAAAACCGAAACCCATACAAAAAGGGTTGGCATCCACCAACCCTGAACTCCGGAATCCGTAATTCATAAGATGGCAAGATAGCGCTTCATCCGTGTCATTTTAAACAACGGATGACAGTATCGCAGTTCTTTACGGCGATACCAGTCGGAAAAACGGCTTTCCCCGGCTTCGGCGAAACGCCCTTTGACTCCGCTTCCCCGGCCTGCCGGCCTCCCCGGAGCTACTGATGCGTTCCGCACCTCTACTCTACCACGAAAACTCTTAATATATTGATCCATTTTTACTATAAAACGCCTCGGCTGTCAAGCCTATGGCCTGTAAAACCAGGAGGCAGGCAAAACGTCAGTCCGTAAAGAGGCCTTGCAAATTGCGGGTTAAGATGGTATCATCAAAATTCGGCTATTTCAGTTTTGTTAAAACTATATCCTTCAACCGGTTCTTGTTTTAATATAATAGAAGTCCAGTTTAAATCAGAAGAGGCGATGAGCGATGTATCATTTCATCATGGATGTCTTTAACGGCTACCGTTCCCGTCTGGATGACGTACTGCTCGTGAACGAAGTATTGGAAGAGATCCCCTTGAAATTAGGGCTGAAAACGGTGATGCCCCCGTTCATCCTGCCGTATTATAACGGTGTAGTTCCGGAAGATTGCGGGATTAGTGCCTTCATATTCCTCGCGGGCGGACATTTTACATTGCATACCTTTTCTTACCGGGAGGCTTACTTTGTCGACATGCTTTCTCCGGAACCGATCGACGTTGCCCGGTTAGAGCAGTTGATCAAGGAGGCATTTCCGGCGGGCCGGGTCACTTCGTATCTTTTAGAACGGGAGAAACCTTCCACCTACCCGCAGAAGATCGAGATTAATAAAGCCTTGGATTTCGGGCCTCATCTCTTCTTGGATTTCGATCATTACGATGGTCCGAGAACCATGGATGATCTCTTTGAACTATTTGACACCATGCCCTACCGGATCGGTATGACTCCGATCATCCGCCCGTATGCCATGAAGAATACGGTGGATGGTGAAAAGGTGACATCCATTTTAACAATGATTGCCGAGAGTCATATCAGTCTCCATTATTTCGAAGAGTCCCAAAAAGCATATCTGGACCTCTTCTCCTGCCGTTTCTTTGACACCGGGGAGGTCATTCCAACTCTGAAACAGATATTCGGAAGCCATGTCAACAATGAAGTTTTAATGGCGCGGGGTAGCAAGTACCAGAAGTTCAAGACGGACACCAATGTCCGGGCACACAAATCCCGTATCTGGCTTGACAATGTTTATAAGCGATAAACTTGATAAAAGGTTAAGAAATAACCCGGGAATCCCTCCCGGGTTATTTCTTTGGTTGTATTTTGGTTGATCCGAAGCGACTGAAATAAATCTATTCCAAACCGCACTCACCAAAGCCCAAACTGTTTGCCGAGTTGAACGATGCTCTTTAAAGCCTGCTCTTCATCGGGACCATCGATAAGAATTGTGATCGAATCGTTTTGGCAGACTCCCAGGCCCAAGACACCCAAGAGGCTTTTTAGATTGGCCTCTTTATCTCCCTTACGGACCGTGATGTTGCTTTTAAAATGAGTTACCTTGCTCACAACCACCGAAGCCGGTCTGGCGTGAAGGCCCGTTTCACTCTTTACAATCAGTTCGATCTGTTTCATGAACCCCGCCCCCCTTCCCGATTTTGCGTTTTTTCCCAATTTGCATTCATCCATTGAACCAAAAGAGACAAATCGGTTTGGTATACTAAGTTGCTTTTCGATTAAACGCACATGAAAATACATTCAATGGAAGCAATTAAGTATTCGTTATTCAACGGATGATTTGGTGATCAAATCCTGAACCTCGGCTGCTGTCGCCAGATGGAGCGCCTGCTCGGCCATAATCTTGCATTTTTGACTATCCAGGTTGCGGATCCGTTGTTTAACTTTCAGCAGCGAGCCGGGGTTCATGCTCAACTCATCCAGGCCCAAACCGATTAATAACGGCGTTAGCCGCAGGTCTGCCGCCATCTCACCGCAAAGTCCCACCGGTTTTCCGGCGAAATGGGCATTGTCCGCCACCATCTTGATCAACCGCATCACCGCGGGATGAAATGGATTATATAAGGGAGAGATTCGTTGGTTGGTCCGATCCACTGCCAGGGTATACTGGATTAGATCATTACTGCCGATACTGAAAAAATCGGCTTCCTGGGCCAGCTCCGCCGAGATAATCGCCGCCGAGGGAATCTCAATCATTACTCCCAACTCCACGTCTTCCCGGAAAGAAATCTTCTCATTCTTCAATTGATCCCTGACTTCCCCGGCGATACGCTTAACCTCCCGCAACTCCTCGACACTGGCCACCATCGGCAACATCACCCGGAGCTTTCCTGATACCGAGGCGCGGTAGAGGGCCCGTAATTGTGTTTTAAAGATATCCGGACAGTCCAGGCATAGTCTTAGGGCGCGGTAGCCGAGAAACGGATTGAGTTCTTCAGGAAAGTCGGCGTAAGGCAGTTTCTTATCCCCTCCGACATCCAGGGTCCGGATGATCACCGGCTTGCCGCCCATCTTGACCAAGGCTTCCCGGTAGGCGTCATATTGCTCCTCCTCCGTGGGCCAGTTGGTCTTATCCATATACAAAAACTCGGTCCGGAAGAGCCCGATTCCCATGGCGCCATTTTCCAAGACCAGACCGGCATCGGCTACACTGCCGATATTGGCCGCCAGCTCAACCAGGTGGCCATCCCGGGTAATTGCTTCCATATCCCGAAGTTTCAAAAGTTCCTGCCCTGCTTGGAGATTTTTTTCTTGTACGGCCAGGTACCGTTCCTGAGAGGCCTGATCCGGATTGATAAACACCAGGCCGGCGTCGCCATCTACAATTAGCAAATCGCCGTTACGGATCGACTCCAGCGCTTCGTCCGCTCCGACCACTGCGGGAATTCCCAAAGTCCGGGCCATGATCGCCGTATGAGAAGTCGTACCGCCTATAGCGGTAACTATTCCCAACACATGATCCCGCTTTAACTGGGCAGTCTCGGAAGGCATCAAGTCACGGGCGACAATGATCGCCTGTTGATCGAGGCCTTTATCGTCGACTGCATCCATCAGGATCCCGGTAACCCGATTGGCCACATCCTTGAGATCAGCGGTCCTGGCCCGAAGATACTCATCCTCAACCTGTTCAAGCAAGTTGATATACTGGTCCATGGCTACCCGCAGCGCATACTCCGCATTCACCTTTTGTTCCTGGATCATCGTCTCCACTGCCTGCAGGAGTTCGGGATCATTCAACATCATCATCTGCGCCTCGAAGATCGCCGCCTGATCTTGACCGATCTCCTTAGCCACCTTGACTTTAACCGCTTCCAATTGTTCTCCGGCTGTAGCCACTGCCCTCGTGAATCGCTTTTTTTCTTGAGCCACGTTTGAGATGGTCCGTTTCTCAATCTCCCACCCGGCCTTGACCCATATCCGGGCTTTTCCGATTGCAACCCCTGATGATGCCGGAATTCCCTTTATCATGGTATCCTCCTCACCAAAAAAATCAGGCATTAACCTAAAATCCCGCAAGGGATTCACAGGTTAATGCCTGAATTCAGTAACACACCTGGATGCCTTTAAATCGATCATTCATTGCATTAATTTTATTTTACCTAATCTTGCAGCACTTGGCAAGATCAATTTCCGGGTCGAGTTTCACAAGGATTAATTCTATATCGGAAAAACCGCGCCATCCAAATATTCACACGTTTCCAAAAAAAATTCACGACTGCTGTGTGTTATAATAGAACCAACCGCAATCGACAAAGGGGGTATAGTTTTGCCGGAAGATTTCGAAGTAATCAAGGTTTTTAACAATAACGTTTTATTGGCAAAACAGCTTACCACCGAGAAAATACTGATCAAAAAGGGATTGGGCTTCGGGAAAAAGCCGGGCGAGCGCATCCCTCAGGATACCCGTTTCGACCAGATCTTCGTCATTGAGAACCGCGAGGCACAACATAAGTTCAATCAACTCTTGGCCGAGGTCGAGGAGAGTATGTTCGGGGTATGCGAGGAAGTGCTCTGGATGATCGGGAATGAAGTCGGAGAACCCATCTCCGAGGAGTTCCATATCGGCCTCATTGACCATATCGCGTTTACGCTGTATCGAATTCAAAGAAACGACAAGATTGAGAACCCTTTCATCGTGGAGATCGAGACGCTATATGCCCGGGAATACGAAATCGCTCAAAAAGCCGTGGCTATCCTCGCCAAGAATTTGAAGGTCGAAATCCCCGAGAGTGAAATCGGCTTTATCGCCCTCCATATTCACTCATTGCGTAATAACGGGAAGCTCTCCAACACCATTAAGTACGCTTATATATGTAACTCCGCCCTGGAGTTGATCGAGGATGAACTGCAGATCGAGGTCGACCGGAAATCCATCGATTACGCCCGGTTTGTCTGTCATATCCGGTTCGCGGTAGAACGGATCATCAAAGGCATCCCCATCAAAAACGAACTACTGGCCTCGATCCGTAAGACGTATAAAAACTCTTATCAACTGGCCCAACAAGTCGCGGCAATGATTGAAAAAGAAATATATCAAAAAGTTCCCGAGGCGGAGATTGGTTTCATCACCATGCATGTCGAACGGATAAAAAATGTTTCAACGATGTTGACAAACGGTTAACGATACCCTAAAATGAAGATGAATTGAATACGTATTTTTTTTTACTGGCGTGCAACTATCGGCAAGAGCTGGAAAGTTAATCTTTTCAGCTCTTTTCTTATTTTTTAGGCTTTATTGATCATGTGACTAACCTGAATTCTTCAGGTTGGCAATAAAAAAGAAGGGTGAGGGTGATCTTATGTCCAAGCACGGTTTTATGGGCAACCTGCAAAGGTTGGGTAAAGCTCTGATGACCCCGGTAGCGGTGCTTCCGGCAGCGGCACTGCTGTTACGGCTCGGAGCGGACGATGTCTTCAAGTTGAAATGGATGAGCGCTGCCGGTGATGCCATTTTCGGCAATCTGGCGTTGATCTTCGCCATTGGCATCGCCATCGGCTTCGCCGATGAAAACAACGGTGTGGCGGGACTGGCCGCTACCGTCGGCTACTTCGTCATGACGAAAGTGGCCGGTACATTCAATGCCGCGATTAACATGGGTGTTTTGGCCGGTATCATCGCCGGTTTGTTGGCCGGGTTCCTTTATAACAAATACAAAGCGATCAAGCTTCCGGATTTCCTCGGGTTCTTTGGCGGCAAACGCTTCGTGCCCATCGTCACTTCGTTTTGGTGCCTACTCATCGGTATTGCCGCCGGTTACATCTGGCCATTGATTCAGGACGCTATCAATTCCTTTGGTACCTTTATCGCGACCTCCGGGGCCATCGGCGGTTTCATCTTCGGTTGCATCAACCGCCTGTTAATCCCCTTCGGTCTGCACCATGTAGTCAATACCTTTGTTTGGTTCCAGTTCGGTCAGTTCACGACCGAAGCCGGTAAAGTGGTTACCGGGGATCTCTCCCGTTTCTTCGCCGGTGATCCCACAGCCGGAACCTTCATGACCGGCTTCTTCCCGATCATGATGTTCGCTCTTCCCGCCGCCTGCCTGGCGATGATCGCCGCGGCAAAGAAGGAAAACCGGAAAAGCGTCGCCGGTATGCTCCTGGGCGTGGCTTTCACCTCGTTCCTGACCGGTATCACCGAACCGATTGAATTCCTCTTCATGTTCTTAGCTCCGCTACTCTACATTCTGCATGCGCTGTTCACCGGTATCGCCCTGGCGATCACCGCCGTCCTGGGGATCAAGTGCGGTTTCGGTTTCTCCGCCGGGTTGATCGACTATGTTTTGAACTATGGCATCTCCCAGAAACCGCTGGAAATCATCTTTATCGGATTGGCGTTTGGTGTGGTCTACTACTTCGTCTTCCTCTACATCATCAAAAAGCTCAACCTGCCCACTCCGGGTCGGATGGAAGATGAAGAATCCGCTGCTTTACTCGGATTAAGCAACACCGACCTCCGGGATCGCGCCGCAGAAATTTTAAAGGCTATCGGCGGCAAGGAGAATATCTCGGTGGTGGATGCCTGTGTCACCCGGGTCCGGGTTACCGTAAAAGAGGCCACTCTGGTAGATGAGGCCAAATTAAAGGCCATGGGCGCCACGGCGGTTCTGAAGATGCCGGGCAACAACTTCCAGATCGTTGTCGGAACCGTGGCCGATCCGCTGGTCACCCATATGAAAGCGATTATGAGCAACAAGAGTATAAGCGTCTAACTGCCGAACCAAGGATTTTCCGGAATAAAGGCAGACCCGTACAGGAGCCTTCGGGCTCCTGTACCTTTT
>DASVMB010000236.1:0-2343 GCA_036384575.1 Bacillota bacterium | reverse complement strand
CTCAAAGAAACCGAACTGGAAGGGCGACCAAGCCTGGATGGTAATATCCTTTAAGCGGCAATATTCCAAGATGCTGCCGTCGCGGTCAATGGAACGGTCGATTTTCATGTTGACGTTGAGGCCCGAATCGATCATTCCGGTGTTGGTGATGCTTAGCTGTAACTGGTTGATGATCAGCTTTTGTTTTAGATATTTACTGAGCAACTCAATCTGCATCGGATTTTGATTGCTTACTCCAAAGTATCTGACCTTACCGCTGTCATGGAGGATAGTAAAGGCTTCGGCAACCTCTTCCGGCTCCATCAGCGTATCGGGACGGTGCAACAACAGAACATCGAGATAATCCGTTTGCAACCGCTTTAAGCTGCCATCTACGGACTCCAGAATATGCTCCTTGGAAAAGTCGAAATATCCCTTTCGGATTCCGCATTTGGTTTGGATGAATATTTTTTCACGCAGACCCGGATTCATCTTGGTAACCTGTGAAAATGTTTCCTCCGCCTTTCCGTCGGCATAAATATCGGCATGATCAAAGAAATCAATGCCCTCTTCGATAGCGGTATTGATCAGGACCGAGGCTTCCTGACGCGAAAGCCCGGCAATTCTCATACAGCCCAATGAAATCTCCGAAGCGTCGAACGCGCCGCCCCCGATGTTAATCTTCTTCATCAAAAACCACCTCTTTCATTGATCGATCAATGCTTTCCATATGATTACTACATAATGATCTTCTAGCTTTATTGTAACTTTCCTTTCCCGTATCAGCACTACTATTGGTGTATTTTGTCACAAACTTATCAACAATATAGAATGCATTTATAAACCCCTATCCCATCATACTTTCAGGATTCCTGTTGTGGTATATATCCATGGCGGTAAGCGGCGACAAGTCCGAAATCCAAAATTTTTATCGCCGGGCGTTACCTGCTCCGGCAGCCTCAAGCCCATGTTTGGGGTGTTCCATCCGGCTGTATTTATCAAAAAAAGGGGCGCTTACGAGCGACCCTCTTTCATTAATTTCACTCAAGAAAATTAAGAATCTAACGTCATTTTCTTATAATATCGGCTGGCGTTATTTCCGGATGATGATAGCGTCTAAGCCCTTCTGTTTTTTTGTTTTTTACTTGAACGGCTTCCTTTGGGCACCATTGCAAGCAGGCGTAGCACTGCTCACAACGGTTGTGCCATACCGGTCTCATTGAATCCATGCCAATATTCTTGACTGGACATACTTTTTCACATAAACCGCAACCGTTACAATTCTTATCGAAGTAGAAATACTGCGCCGCACCCGGAATCTGGGGCTCCGCTTTTGCATGAATGACATCCCCAAAATACCAATTTAGGCCAGGAATTCCCTTATCAATGTGCCGCTCTTGTTCTTCGATTTTCAAACAAATCCGGTTTAAGGCCTCCTTGGCCCGTTCAAACTGTTGTTGTTGCTTAACAACTGGTATGGCTTCACCAATTGAAGTGCAACTATTTACCATCTCGACATTGAATCCGGCAGAGAGTTCTAACCCACGGGCGCCGATAAGTTGTTCAAGCCGCTTCATCGTATTAAACGGCTTGCCTCCGCAAGTGGCGATAGCGAAAATATAGGTACTTCGGGAAAGTGGGACCGATTCAACAAAACGTTTGATGATGAGTGGCAAACCAAACATAATCACCGGAAATACAAATCCGACTCGCCGGCTTGATGAAAGATCAACCTCTTCTGAGAGCGGCAACGATACCAGCCTGGTATCCCCCAGCTTTGAAGCAAGATAGCGTGAAACCCATAATGAATTTCCGGTTCCGGTAAAATAAAAGATGGTTGTATGCATATTATCCTCCTTTAAATAATTGATTTTAAACATCGGACTCAAATATAGACTGTTAAGGTATGAACCCCTTAAACCAAATATTGAATATTTGTATATCTAACGTTAGTTATACAAGCCACAAAAAAATTTATCTCACTAGCCGAAATAATAATGAGAGTTGCCTTTCAATCACTTCATCCACAAGGTCTTCATCCAGAAATATGATTTTTTCGATCATATTCTCCGTAACCCTGACAAATAGCGCGGCAAAATCCTCTTGAATCGAGGCATCCTTGACATATTGATCAAGGATTTTCCGATTATCGATGATCCTGCTTCTTTCCCATTCAAGGAGTTTTTCCCGGACTTCCTCACTCCCCTCAAAGCCGAACAAAACCGTCATTGCCATTTTGAATACCGCTTTTTCATAGGGTTTTAACTCCTTTATCTGCTTAATTGCCGCAGTATAAAATTTCTCGGCAGAGAGGTCGGACTTATATCTTTGATGTTGTTGATCCCGGATTTTCTTGAATTCATT
>DASVMB010000235.1:0-2545 GCA_036384575.1 Bacillota bacterium | reverse complement strand
AATACGCCTTCATCGCCACTCTGGGTTCGGTACTGGGGGGACTATTCGGCTATCCCCTCGGTGTTCGATTGGGCCGGCCGCTTCTTATCCGGTTCGTGGACGAGGTCCGTCTCAAACGGGTGGAAGGGTTTTACCACCGCTATGGGAATTGGGCTACAGTCATCGGAGGGCTTACGCCAATTCCTTACAAAATCTTCGCCATTGCCGCCGGTGTTTTCCGGACCCGACTGGCCGGTTTTATTCCGGCTTCCATCTTTGCTAGGGGGATTCGCTTTTTTATTGAGGCAATCTTACTGATCCGGTACGGTCGGGGGATCACCAAATTGCTGCAGACGACATTTAGCCCGGTGCATCTAATCTGGTTGTTAATATCGTTGACAATCATCTTTCTATTTTGGAAAACCGGACTCAAAAATGGAATTTTTCTGAGGTTCATGCGTAACTTGGTCAAAAAATGGCTTTCATGGGCAGAAAGGTTACGCCGGAACTATCTGCCCGCCGGTATGTTCGGATGGTACCTGATCACCGGGGCCTGCTTAACCGGATTCGGATTCATGATCTTCACCAAACTCGCCTCGGAACTGTTGGAACGGGAATTAACCCATTTTGATACAACAATCAGGGCCGTGATCATCGCTTTCCGTACTGCCTGGCTCACCTGGCTGATGCGGGGGATTACCAACCTGGGATCCACCGGTTGGATCATCGGTTTACTTTTGGTCCTGCTCGGGATCGGTTTTCGTATCCGGAGACGTCTGGAGGTACTTGTCTTAAATCTGTCGGTAGGTGGAGCTTTACTCCTCAGTGAACTGCTCAAAATCTCCTTCCATCGCCACAGGCCCGATTTACCCTGGCTCACTTCGGCAAACGGGTATAGTTTTCCAAGCGGTCACTCCTTAATCTCCATGGCCTTATATGGCTTCTTGGCTTATCTGGTCTTTCGCAACAGCCGTCGACCCGGCTTAAACCGGGTTATAGGTATCGGACTGGTATTGCTACCGGTACTAATCGGAATCAGCCGTGTATACCTGGGTGTGCATTATCCCAGTGATGTGCTGGCCGGATGGTCGGTAGGACTTGCTTGGGTTGGAACCTGCATCGTCGGAATGGAATCTTTAGCGACTCACCTTGCCGACCTCCCTCCCTCCGGTGGACGAGAAAGAGAGGGGTAGGTATGGTATCGTTAGTGGTCTTACCGATATTCAATAAAATCCAAGGATGTGATAGGTGATGTTTCCCAACTGGGTCTATTTCGCACTCGGTTCGGCCTTCTTTGCCGGACTCACCGCTTTATTCGGTAAAATCGGAGTTACCGGGATCAATTCCAATCTGGCTACCTTTCTCCGCACCATTGTGGTGCTGATCTTCTCGGGTAGCATCGTCTTTGCGACGGGAGAATGGCAAAACCCGGCCAAACTACCGGGCCGGACCTTAACGTTCCTGATTCTCTCCGCCCTGGCCACCGGAGCCTCTTGGCTCTGTTATTACCGTGCATTACAGCTCGGCCCGGCCTCACGGGTGGCCCCCATCGATAAACTGGGGGTTGTCTTCGCGATGCTGCTCGCTTTCATCTTTCTGGGTGAGAAGGCCGATTTTAAAACCTTATCCGGCGGGGTCCTCATCGTAGCCGGAGCCTTAATCATCGCATTGAAATAGATTATTGTCATGATGGAAACGGCATGAAACCTAAAACGATATGAGACGGATGACCCATTCGGCTAAAAAAACCGAGACAATGGCGCCGAGGGCCACCCTTAATAATCCACTCTCAAAGAAAGCCATGACCAGGGCGACGCCCATCCCGATCCAAGCCGAATAGAGATTACCGGTGGAATAGAGAATGGCGGGAAAGGTCATTGCCCCCAAAACAGCATAAGGAACATAATATAAAAACGAACGGAGAAATCTGGATCTTAATTGACTCCTGAAAAAAGCCAGCGGCAAGACCCTGATAATATAAGTAACAACCGCCATCAACAACACCGCGATTAGGACCTTAGCCATCTTCACTCCTCCTCCCTGGGGAAAAAGATTGCCCCGACCAGACAGGCCGCAATGGTTGCCAAAATAATCCCCCACCCCTGAGAAATACCGTGCAGGTACGGCACCCAAGTAAAGGCGGAACTGATGGCGACGGCGATGAAAACCACAGCCAGAGCCGCTCTGGACTTTTTGGCATTGGGCACAACCAGCGCGATAAACATGGCATACAAAGCAATACCCATCGAATTTTGCAGAGTCTCAGGAAGTACCGAACAAATCATGGCACCGAGCAGGGTCCCGAGAGCCCACCCCCAATAAGGTCCGGTGATCAGACCCAGCATATAGGAAAAAGTAATCTTCTCCTTGTGCATTGAAGCTACCGTGAAAGTTTCATCAGTAATCCCGAAAGAGAGCAGGCACCGCTCGGGCAGGGTGATCCGTTCCGCAACCTTCTGTGAGAGTGAAAACGACATTAGTATATAGCGGATATTCACCACCAAGGTGGTCGCAGTTATCTCAAGCAGCGTCGCACCGGTAATGATCAGGTTGGTTCCGGCGAATT
>DASVMB010000234.1:0-6841 GCA_036384575.1 Bacillota bacterium | reverse complement strand
TCTGTGCTTGACAGGTTATTTCTTCTTGCTTTAACCTACCATTTTCTTTCTACTGTTCAGTTTTCAAGGTTCAAGGTGCTTGATTGGTCGCTTTCCTGAAGCTCAGTTCCGCGACGCATTAGTTATTATATCAAACTCATTAAGTTACTGTCAATGGTAATTTGTTCTATTCAGAAACTTTTTCAATTCCTTTTCGTTCGCAAATTACTCAATCGCGACAGCTTTAATAATTTATCATATCCCTGTGACAAAGTCAATAGTTTGTTTCAAAAAAACCGGTGTGATTGGTTACAAGGTTACTCCCATAAGACTTTTAGCTACCGCAACAGCGGCACCCGCATCCGGCGCATAACCATCGGCCCCAATTTTAACAGCATAACTCTCAGAGACTGGAGCCCCCCCAATCATGACTTTGACACCCTCGCGCAACCCCTCATCCTTTAGACGTTGAATCGTCTCGGCCATACGCGGCATTGTTGTGGTCAACAAGGCGGACAACGCCAAGATGTCGGGTTTGTTCTCCCGAACAGCGGCAATAAACTTCTCAACCGCTACGTTGCTTCCTAGATCCGTCACTGCAAAACCCGCTCCCTCAAACATCATCCCCACTAAGTTTTTCCCGATATCGTGCTGATCTCCTTGAACAGTACCAATGATAATTTTGCCCAACGGTTGATGGACTGTCCCGGCCAGTAGCGGTTTGATGAGCGTTAACCCGGCTTGCATAGCCTTTGCTGCCAGCATCACTTCGGGAACAAAAATCTCATTATTCCTAAATCGTTCCGCAATCACATTCATTCCACCAATCAAACCTTGAGCGATGATATCGGCAGCGGATATTCCTTTCGAGAGATCATCGGTAACGAGCTGCTTAACAGTAACACTATCTCCCGCAATAATCGCCGCTTGAATCGATTCAAAATTCCCCACTTACCCACACTCCCCAATTATAGTGGTGCATTCATATATAATGAATTGAACTCTCTAAAAGAAAGGCATTTGCTTGAATTTAATCCAGCCGTATCAGTCCGCTGATCACTTCACCCTCAACCATCGTCATAACCACCTCCAAGTCAGTGGTTAAAACAACAAGATCCGCATCCTTCCCCGGATATAAACTCCCCTTATGTTTATTAATCCCCAAAAGTCGTGCCGGATTATAGGTGACCATTCGAAATACATCCGTTAATCCGCAATCGGTGCTTTCCATCATTTTCCGAATGGCCGATTCCAGTGTCAACGAACTGCCGGCTGGCTTCCCGCCGTTCACCGGAAGTGCAGATTGCGGCATTCCCACCGGCATCATTGCGTCGGAAACCAAAATGATTCCGTCAGCTCCCTTCAAGCGCCATACTAAATCCAAAATCGACCGGTGAATATGGATACCGTCAGCGATCAATTCCACTACCAGTTCCGGTCGGGTAAGGGCGGCCCCCATCGCGCCCGGTTCCTGGTGATCCAAGGGATGTAACTGATTGAAACAGTGAGTTACGCTCCCGAAACCGGTGTTGATGGCCTTGACGGTTAATTCATAATCCGCATCGCTATGGCCGATGGCACAAGCAATGCCAGACTTCGTTAGTGATTGGGCCACGGCAATCGCTCCATCCAATTCAGGGGCCATGGTTACCAAACGGATTCCGGAATTACTGATTCGTTGCAGTGATTGAATTTCCCCAAACGAAGGGTTTCGTAACAAACCGGTATCCGTGGCCCCGGCGTACTTACTTGAAAGATATGGCCCTTCAAGATGTAAACCTAAACACCGGGCTCCTTTATAAGGAGTATTATTCAATGATGCATATGCCCCGGCTATCTTGATCAAATGCTCCGGAGATGCGGAGACGGTCGTGGCCAAAAAAGCCGTGGTTCCATGAGTGGCATGAAATTTGGCGATCTCAGCGAGGCATTCCGCAGTACCGGTCATGACATCATGACCTCCGCCGCCGTGCAAATGCTGGTCGATAAAGCCGGGTGCAATAAGTAGCCCCTCTAGCGGTACCTCGCGGAAACCGGAAGGAATAGCGGTAGTGATGGCTGGCCCGGCTGCTAAAATCTTGTCGCCATCCACGATCACCACGGCATCTTCAATCAGATTGAACGGCGTGACCATCGCCGCCTTGGTCAAAGCATATTGTCCCAAATTCCGAGCCTCCTTGAATGATTGGCCAATTCCTTGACTCCTAAAATAGATATAATCGCGTCGGAGCTCATTCCTTATTAGGTAACCCCCGGGTGATTTTATCAAAATTCATTTCATTTAATAAAGATAATTGTTATCCCATATAAATGGGGCTTGCAACGGAAATAACCGCGTCAGTGTTTCAGTATTAAACTCCGGTAGATCCATCCGATCATAAAGACCAAAAACGAGGCGGGTCAACTGTATCTCATTTCCGAAAAGGCCTGATTCAGCTCCGGTCGGCACCAGTTCCCAGTCAAAACCGCTCCCGGACCAAACGAGTTTTATAATGGCGTCGCCTATCCGGAACTGCCAGGTACAGTTCAGCTTTTCAAATCCGCTCCCTCTACGATCAATGAGAGGTTTCAGAAAACCCAATAGCCTTTGCCAGTCGAGCACCTTGATCATTCCGGCCAGCGGAGCCGGGTTCTGATGAATCCCTCCTAAGCGATAAGCTGCCAAATTTAACACATGATTCGGGGTTCCGCGAATTAAAAGTGATTGTCCCGGAGGCAGATAAAGATGAATGAAACGAACCAGCATCATCATAGCCGTCTCCGGATCCAAAGCCGCGCCCTCAAGAACCACCAATCGCCGGTGAGTGGGTTCCGTCTCGTAGTACATGTAACCGGAGACTTCCCGGGCTTGATTCTCCCACACCAAAAAATGATCGGAAACCGGAAAGGGAACTTCTTTTATATACCCCTGGGGTGTATTCATTTCCGCGGCCCGCCCTTGCCACCAATCCATGTTCCGCCGGGGCTGAAGCCAATAGATTTGATTACCCAAATCATATAAGGCGGCAATCTCGGGCAGATCCTCCGCGGCAAACGGCCGCAACTCCCCCTGAATTTTAGGAAAACCCGGGTGTAATTGTTCATGACTGATTTTGGTTTTAAACCGCGGCAAAATCGGCACGAAACCGAATTTTGGATAAAAACCGGGTATTCCCCATAGAAAAACCGCAGGAATATTCCCATCCTTAAGGTGGGCCAATAGCCGAATCAGGCACTGGCCGGCCAAACCCTTGCCGCGTTCTCCGGGAGCGGTTACTACCGGAGAGATGGCCCAGACCGGAACGGGAACCTCGCCCATCCAGAGTTGTTGCGGTAAAGCCCCAGCAGCGGCCAACGTCGAATCATCATCGGTCGCAAGCATGATCCGGTGAAAATCATGCCCCGGTAAAGAATACAGGTAAGAAAAAAGGGTCCTGTGTTCCATCCCGGTTTGCGGATCGAATTTTGCTGTTTGTGATCCAAAACCAGCCTCGATCAAATCGAGTAATCCGTCCCGATCCCCCGGTTGGGCCGGGCGAAAACAATAAGATTCCATCTAAATTCACCTGTTCAATCGCTTCCACGGCCACCGGGGCTCTTATCCCCATTGCCGCGGACTTTTTTGTCATTTTTAAGATCCGCTCCCGTGCGTTTTCCCAATCGGCCGGTACCCTGATACCATTGTTCCTGTACCCAGATGCAACCGAAAAAAAAGAGGTAAAAAAGAAAAGCGCGGAACGGATTCCAATGATCGTAACCAATCCAGCCCACCCAAACAAAAAACCATTCGAATACGGCATTGACTATAGCCCAAAGTATCCAATAAGGGAACCGT
The DNA here is from genome assembly GCA_036384575.1 of Bacillota bacterium. Lineage (GTDB taxonomy): Bacteria > Bacillota > UBA4882 > UBA8346 > UBA8346 > DASVMB01. The sequence continues at coordinate 3,048 of DASVMB010000234.1, read as the reverse complement.
AACCTCGACCACCGACCTGCCGGCATCATACGAATGAAGATACCGCCCTCAGCGGGAGCGATGCCCAGATCCGACCATAGACTCAACCCGCCGACTTTTGGACCGTAATAGGCCCATTGATCCAGCACTACTCCCAACAGATCGGAGATTGTCCCCAGTAAAGCCGAAAAAATCAATGTCGGATAATAATGGCGCCAATTCCGAAGCGGAACGGCTAGTGCGAAATAAACCCATAGGGCAATTGTAGTAAGAATATAGGCCATGGCCTTATTATTGCCCGATCTGATTTTTATTGAATTATACTTCGCTAAATTCCCGTATTTTTCCTGCCGCCACCAGGATAAACCGACAGTCCTAAGAGACTAAACCGGATGAACAATTGATTTCCAGGTTTCCCAACGGTTTTACCCATAAATGATGTTTGAAAAAATACGGTCCATGGTAACCTAAGAACAACTACTAAGGAGGTGAAAAAGATGCGTACTCCTAAAAGTATCTTAGGCATCGGCATAATGGTTATAAGTCTGGTCATCGGCGGCTGCTCTTTATTCCCGAGCAATCAAACCCGGCCTGCGCCGGTGCGGCCGAGAGCGACAGTTTCTCCCAGGAGCTCGCCGGCGCCGCTTGGACCAATAGCCACCAGAGGGCCGAAGACGACTATCAAAGGGAAGAAACCAACCACCAAAGTCAGACCGGCGCCGGTTCGAACTCCGGGTCTCAGCAGCGTTACTGATCAACACCTGGTCAATCGACTGGTCACGATCAACAACGCTGTGACAAAAAATAATTGGACAGTCGCCAACCGTGAGGTCAATACATTAGGTACGGATATGGCCCGCTTCCGTCCGACCCGATCCAAAGCCAAGACCTTACGAGACATGGCCAGCTTTGATACGATCTACGTCAAACTTCAAGCCGATGTCAAAGCCAAAAATAAAACTGCCGCAATGCAGGATGTCAAGAACATGCAAAACGCTTTGCGCGATCTTAAAAAATCTCCCACAAGCCCGAGTTCTAGGTAGGTTTGAAAGGAATTAATCCAAAACCTTATCCGGAGGGGAGTTTCATGGACCCAATCAGCAAACCTGGGGCAGCCGATAACGCCGAAAACGCCGTGCGATGCTCTCATTGCGGTAATACGATCTTAATCGGAAGCGAGGACGGAACCGATCAAAAAGAAGTGGAGTGCGACGTCTGCCATACCACTCAAGCGATTCATCCCGATCAAGTCCGAGGAGCATCAAACGAGGATTATTAAAAACATCCGATAAATAAAAAGAACTGCAAAGCAGTTCTTTTTATTTTGTCTAATATTTGGCATTGCGAATTCGGGTTACTGGAACCGGTAAAATGATTAGTCTGCCGGTTTCCAGTTGGGACTGGTCGGTAATCTGGTTAATCTCCACCAGTTGTACCAGCGGAATACCATAACGCATGGCCAGACGCCAAATAGTTTCGCCCGCCTTAAGCCGGTAGAGGTGATCGGGTGGTACCGGAACCACTAATTCAGTACCGGCAACCAGCTTTGAACCAATGGACGCCAATTGATTGGCCTTACGAATCACTTCGGCGGACACTCCGTATTTACGGGCTATCTGAAAAACACTATCCCCTGCTTTAACTCGATAAACCGCTTGATAAGCAACACCGGACTGGTTTGGTCCGGGAAGCACCGGGATTTCTTTCTCTTCCGGCGGAGCATCTCCATTAATACCGATGGAGGGATCAGGAGACGGCGAAGCTAAAGGCAAGGTTGGCGACGGTATTGGAGTCCTTTTCGGCTTCGAACGGGGTTTACCGACCGTCGGTATTGGCTGTTCAGAAGATTTGATTTTTGAGCCGGCAACCGATTGGATTATAGCGCCACCGGTAGCCTTCCGCCACTCTGTCCCCGCTCCGGCCGGCGGTTGAAACGGATCGCGGGACTGGATTGGAGTTGCCTCGGGACTTGACTGTCCGGTCTCCACATCGGTTACTGCCTGTAGCGGCGCCTTTTCCGGTTTGGCTTTCGGGGAATGTCCCGAAATGGAGGAGAACGATTCCCGGGATAGCGCCAAAAAAATCAGCATCCCGATTGCGAGTAAGCTGATCCCCGCGATGATCCAAAAGACGGTCTTGAAGATCGAATGGGACGGCGAATGTTTGGGCCCGGATTTCATGGGGACACCTTCTCCGTTAGGTTGGAAATTAGATCAAGTGTTACTCTGGCATCCAACTGGTACTCGGCATCCAAGGGCTGTCCATTCAGATCGGACTGGGCGACTGAGGCGATTTCCATTCCGGAGACTAAAATCAACCGGGAGCCTTGGGGTAAAGCCGCCAGGAAATTGGTTAACCCTTGATAATCCCCATTGAGTTCAACGAGCCATTGTGAAGCCTGATATTGAGGAAGTTCCTTAAGAATCAAGGTCTTTGGATTTAAAACACAACGACTGATCTTGAGATTATATTTTTGAGCCAGTTGCCCCAGTTCCATGATCATTTCTTCCTGATTTTCGCGACTGGGAATAAACTCCTCCAACCGAAGATGCTCCAGTTCAATCCGGCGTTTTTGGGTATCATTGCTCCGATAGGATCGTAGTTGCCGCCGGGCCGAACTCAGTTGGGCTTCTTTCTTGTGGAGTTCCCTTGCCAGATTGCGGTTTTGTTGATGGAGAATGAAACCTCCGCTAACCGCCAGGAGAAAAACGCCCAAGACGATGGTGGGACCTAAGTACTGGCCTTTATCTTTCGGAGTATTCAAGCGCAGCCCTCCCGGTTTCAATCTCCAGAATGAATTGATATCCAGTTTTCCCCTTCATTGTCAAGCGCCGAATCTCTTTGACCTGCACGCGAGCACCCGGATTCTGAATCATTGCTGTCTCCTGAAGCCGCCTCACCAGATCGCCGATGGCCGTAAACCTCACCGTGTTTCCGGTGATTGTGATCGAACCTTGGGCAGTACCTTTAAAACTGGTCAGCCAAAGATCGGAGGGCATGGTTTGTGCTGTTTCGGTCAGCAAATTCAACCAGGGATGATACAGATTTGAAATCCGGTTGACTTCTGCC
>DASVMB010000233.1:0-9254 GCA_036384575.1 Bacillota bacterium | reverse complement strand
TAAATAACCACTGAGGGATTTTCGCTCCGAGAATCCCGGATACCATATGCCTTGAGCGGTGGCCGCCTTGAATCTACCCGAGAGCCTCACCCTTTTCCCATACCATTCGGCAGGGAATGGTTCCCGGCTGTAAACAGTAATCCGACCCGCCGGTCCCGGGGAACGGATAGCCAATGTAAACCGGTAACTTACGCGTCCGCTTATTTCCGATGTCGTAACCCGGCTAACCGGCACTCCGGCAAGGGTAAGATCCCTGCCGGAATAGACTTGATTCCGGCGTAGCTCTGTCCTGTAATTTAAACGTGCGGTAGCGAATAGAAAACCGGCTGTGCACCAGATACACAACAGCAATACCCAACCCCATCGCACCCGGTTCCGAAACAATAGCGGACCGGTGATGGCGAGAAAACCCAGGCTGCCGGCAAGCCAAAAACCGGGGGCAATATTCGAGACGGCCGCGGTCAATATCCCGGCGATAGCCGCCAACAACGCCAGGGTGTTTACATAGCGGCTCATTTAACATATAGATAAGAACGGAACTTATCAAGCTTGGCGGTACCGACTCCCGAGACATTTAAAAGCTCATCATAGCTCTGAAATCTGCCATGGGTTGTCCGGTATTCCAGGATCTTCTGGGCCAGACTGGGACCGATACCGGGAACAATATCCAGCTCCTTAAGGGTGACCGTGTTCAAATCATAAGGAAAAGATGGTTTAAGTGCCGGCTGGAGCTTACTTTTCCTCGATACTGATGATGCAGTGCTTGTCTTTTTCGGGGTGTTAACCGGCACTGTCTCACCCTGGAGGGCCAGGTAGATCTGCTCCCCATCCTCGGCAAACTCCGCTAGATTCACCGAGTTCATATCGGCTTCAGGTAACGCCCCGCCAGCGAGTCTAATCGCCTCAAGCTTCCGGGTTCCCGGTTTCATTTGGATCACCCCCGGTCGGACCACCGCGCCGCAGACATGGACATAGATTGGTTCCGCCGCAATACGGGCGGGCAAATCTTGACTCTCCCCCCGGCCATCTTGAAGAAACAAGACGACTCCTCCCAAAGCCAACAACACGACCAGGATCAAGGCAGCCAGCCGCTGCCGGACCGATAACTGCAACACCCGCACCGCCTCCCCACAAAAATATCTTCTGGAGAAGTTGTTGAGTTAGTTGATTAACAATTCAATATTTTATAAATTATACCTTCATTTTGGGGAAAATTTGTTAAACAAGGCGTGAGGCAGCGCGTCTCAGGAGACGCGAGGCAACAGGGAACAGGCAATAGTATGCGGGTGCAATCGATGCGGTTAAGAAATGAGACGTTGCCTGTTGCCCGTTGCCCTATCAATTTTTACCCTTTTCCCTATCCATTTAAACTTTGATTTTACCCTGGATTCCAACCGCCCGTGAAACGGAGCAACCAACCGCTAATCCCGGCAAACCCGCCGCTCAGTAAAAGTAGCCCCATCACGATCAGCAGAACCCCCGACCCCTTCTCCAGATACCCTAAGTACGGCTTTATACGGTTCAGTCCCTTTACCGCCCTATCGAAGACCAACGCCAACAGGAAGAACGGCACCGCCAGCCCCAGAGAGTATGCGGCGAGCAGCATTGCTCCCCGGCCGGGATCACCCGTAACACCCGCCAATGCCAAAATCGATCCGAGAATTGGGCCAACGCACGGCGTCCAACCCAGAGCAAAAGCCAAACCACTTAAGAATGGGCCCAAAACTCCGGTAGATGTATGTGTATGCGTAGATAGAGCGGAACCCCCGATTCGCCGTTCCCGGTAGAGCCAAGAGACGGTCAACCATCCGGTCTGGTGCAGACCGAAGAGGACTACCACGAAACCGCCGCCGATCATTAAGTAACGCCTTCCTGACCGGAGTAATCCCCCCAGATATGAACTGGAAAGGCCCAATGCCATGAAAATCAGCATAAAACCAAAGATAAAAGCGGTGGTAGTCCAGAACAACCGGCGCCGGGAACCCCGTCCGGCCGTGAGGTCGGTAAACGAAGCCCCGGAAATGATTGCCAGATAACCCGGGGCTAGTGGTAAGATACAGGGCGAAAGGAAAGAAAGCAGCCCGGCACCAAAGGCCACCCAGAAATTGAGGGAATTCGTCATTTTACTTCTCCGCCAATAGTTTCCCGACCTTCGTCTGAAGCGTGGCCAGGTTGATACTGCCTTGAATCAAATCGCGAATCACACCGTGGCGGTCCAAAATGAAAGTGGTGGGAATCGCATAAACCTGATAAACCTGGGCTACTTTCCCGGAACTGTCGAGCAGCACCGGAAATCGCATCCCGTTCTTCCCGGCAAACGCCTTCACAGCTTCCGGGGATTCTTGGAGATTGACAGCCAATAATGCAACACCCTTGGTTTTGTACTCACCGTAAAACTTCACCAATTCCGGAATCTCAGCCCGGCACGGCGGGCACCAGGTTGCCCAGAAGTTGACAAGGGTTATCCGGTTGCGGTTGACCGCAGTCCCGAGATTCATCTTTTTGCCGTTGAGATCCGTAAGAGTGAACTGAGGGGCCCGGTATCCGATTTGGGGTGCTGTAGCCGGTGCCGCAAAACTTTTTTGAAATTCCAAAATGCCTACGACTGAAACCACAACCAAAACCGGGAGCAACCAACTCACCACAGGCCGATAATTCCAACTTCGCCTCATCATGGTCTCCTTTCGCAACCAAATATCCTTCATCATCTCTACCACCTTTAACGTGCTGTGCATGATGAAATTCCCTTTTCAATAGCGACTGACAATGGAAAATGTTGATTATATACCATACTAGGTATAGTATAAAGCAAGAATCGACTATAGTCAAGAAGGGAATGGATTAACATACGTAAATCTAGATTATTCTACGTTTTGTCAACCCGTTTCATGTTCTTCCTGCCATCTCAGTATTTAACTTGCAAGGAACTGTTTTCGATGGTAAGATCGTGATGATAAACAACAAATTCTGTTAACGGCAAATCTGGCGAAAGCCAGAGACGCAAAGCCACGGGTCTAACGGGAAATGGTGCGATAAAAAACCGTCCCCACGATCGCCGGGCCGCCTCGATGAGTTGTTTTTTACTTTCCTCAATCGGTTAATTTAACACGACAACCCAACGATTTCGTCCTGAAGTTCGCTACAAAAATGAAACTCAACCAGATTACGGAGGGATGGATGATGGAACGCATGTTTTACTGTGTCAACCATAAATCGGGAGGAGGATTCCCCGGGTTCCGGTCCAGGGTATGGTGGAAAAAGGTTTTTGCAGTGGTGATTTATCTCTTCATTTTTATCAATATCACAGTTATTTCAGTCAATTATTTCATTCGCTCGATTCATTAAACTTGCCGGTTGGATAAATCAAAGGGTGTCCATCTTGGAATTCTCATTAATTTCGGTCATTATCCGCATAAAAGGAGAACTCTTCACACGAAACCACACGAAAAAGTCTATAGTCATTTAGTTTTTTCGTGTGGTTTCGTAATTTAGTGCGGGCTCGGATAAAATTCGCAGTATTATCCCACCCCATCCATGGGGCTTGTATCTCCCTTTAAAACCCTAACTTTACTTGAAGATTCACTCCGCGAATCGAATGATATCCGAAGCCCAGACCGAGAGCTTGAAAAAAATCGTGTTGCGCGCCAATGGAATACGCCCATTCGGTTCGGCCCTTAAAGCCCCCGGTATCATCCAGATAGTATCTCCGGTAAAGGCCGATGCCGCCATAGATCGCCGTTTCATCCGAAAGATCCTTGAAGAAAAGGTAATCCAGACCATAACCGGGGAGACCGTACCCAGTATCATCCGAAATCAACGCTCCAAGTTCAACGGCATGATCCTGAATCCGGTAACCAAAAAAGCCCAAACTATAACTGTTATCCTGATAGCCACAGGATATCCAGGAAGAATCTTGAAAAGCCTGAGCATCTATAGTTGGGTATATAGTTACGAGGCTCAGGCTCAAGATCAACCAATAAGCAAACCGGTTCCAGACAGGCCTCAATGCATCTGCCCCACTTTGTTCAATCGCAACTTCTCGGCCAGAGTCAACATCTCCCGGGCATGCTGCCGGGTAGTCTCGGTGACCTGAGCGCCGCCCAACATTCTCGCAAGTTCCTCGACCCGCTCGTTCATGGTTAACTCCCGGACCGAAACCTGGGTTCGCTCTCCGACCACATGCTTCTCGATATAAAAGTGGCGCTTTGCGAGGCTCGAGATTTGGGGCAAATGGGTCACACAGATCACCTGCCGCGACTGGCCAATGAGTAAAATCTTTTCCGCCACGGCTTGAGCGGTTCGCCCGCCGATCCCCACGTCAATTTCGTCAAAGACCATCGTTGGAACCTGATCGAGCTCGGCCAGGATCGCTTTTAAAGCCAGCATAATCCGGGATAATTCACCGCCCGAGGCAATCTTCGTCATCGGTTTCAAGCTCTCACCGGGATTCGGCGATACTAAGAATTCGATCTTGTCGGCCCCCTCAGCCCGGGCCGTCACTTTCCGATCGTGAAATGGAATGCCTTCTGCCGCATCTTCCTGAGTGAGTTCAATCTCAAAGCGGGTATTGCTCATATTCAAATCATTCAACTGCGTCATGATAGCCTGCTCGAGGCGTCTGGCACCCTCAGCCCGGGCTGCGGAGAGCTTGACCGCAACTGCACCCAATTGAGCCTTGATGTCATCCAATTCAGCAACGATCTGCTGGGAACGTTCCTCACGGCCAGCGATTGCCGCCAATTCCTGGGAGCATTTTTCGGAGAACGAAAGAATCTCGCCGATGGACCCGCCGTATTTCCGCTTCAAATTGGTGATCTCATCCAAACGCTGCTCAATTTGGCTTAAGCGCTCGGGATCAAACTGAATCTGCTCCTGATAGGTACGGAGCTCCCGGGAGACCTCCTCCGCCTGGCAAGCGGCCTCACGTAGGGTTTCCAAAATCGAAGCCAACCGGGGGTCAATCGCCGCAGCTTGCTCCAACGTATGCTGAGCGTTTCCTAAAAGCTCCACTGCGGTGCTGCCGCCCGTATTCTCATACAATGCTTGATAAGATTGGGTAGCGGCCTCATACAACTTCTCTGACGAGCTAAGGATTTCCCGTTCTTTGGCCAAATCCTCGTCCTCACCAATGACCAGCTTGGCTTGGCTGATTTCGTTGATCTGAAATTGCAGCAATTCAATCTTGCGTGCCAAATCCGTTTCACTCTGGAGCAGACCGCGATATTCTTCCTCCAGGGACTGCCAGTCTTTGAATAGCTTATTGAAATCCCTGCCCAACCTCAGGCATTCCGCGCCGCAATACTCGTCCAACAGTTCCAGCTGCTTCTCGGGAAATAGTAAGGTCTGATGCTCATGTTGACCATGAATATCAATAAGAAATTCTCCAACTTTCGCCAGGGAGAGTACGGTTACCAGTTGACCGTTAACCCGGCAACGATTCTTTCCATTTACCCCGATCTCCCGCTGGATGATAAGAGAATGATCCGCCTCCGGTGTAATGCCCAGACTTTCAAGATAACCATTGAGCGCCGGCCGGTTTTCACCGCTGAATGTCACCTCAACCGTGGCGCTTTCGGCTCCGGTCCGAATCATCTCCGAACTGAATCTTCCGCCCAAAGCCAAACCCAGCGCATCGATGATGATCGATTTCCCGGCGCCGGTTTCACCGGTTAGCACATTAAAGCTGGGATCAAACTCCAACCGAATCTCTTCAATTAAGGCTAAATTCTTAACATGTATCTCCTGAAGCAACTCGCTACCTCCTTAGCTGCTGGAGTTTGTCTAGTACTGCGGTTGTTTGTTCTTTACTGCGTACCACTACCAGAATGGTGTTGTCTCCGGCCACTGTTCCCACCACTTCCGGCCATTCAAGTTCATCGAAGGCTGCTGCCACTCCCTGAGCGGTCCCACTCATGGTTTTGATGATAATCAAATTTTCTGCCCCATCAATGGAAACCACCGCGTCATCAAGCATCCGTTGCGCCCGGCGCATTAAATCGCCCGGAGTCCGGTCCTGGGGAAGCGAGTAGCGATAATAACCTTCCAGCGTAGGAACTTTGATCAGTCCCAATTCCTTAATATCCCGGGATAGTGTGGCTTGAGTAACCAGGATCCCACGAGCCTTCAGAGCCTCCCCCAACTCCTCCTGCGTTCCGATTACCTTCTCCTTGATGATGGCGACGATCATCGCCTGCCGATTATTCTTCATGACTTCCTCCTCGAAGACTCTGAAAAGCCGATTACGGCCTGTGATTTAAATGCGCCCTTCCTTGAGACGCGATTGCAAAACTTCAAAAGGTCCTCGTTCACCAAGGCTCAAGAGGCGTGTAACCCTGGACGCCCTGGTAAATATGATCTCATCCCCGGGTTGCAGGGCAACGCCCTCCTGGCCGTCTGCGGTTAATACAATCTCTTTGTGATTGGCATTTAGCACCACTTTCACCCGGGCCTCATGGTTCAGGACAACCGGCCGGGCGTATAATGAATGCGCACAAATGGGGGTGACCACGATCGCATCCATTCGGGGATCCAGGATCGGCCCCCCGGCCGACAAAGAATAGGCGGTTGAACCGGTAGCGGTAGCAACAATTAAGCCGTCCGCCGGATAGGTTGTGAAGTAGCTCTCATCAATCCAGGTTTCGAGCTGAATGATCCTGGCAAATGAGCCTTTGGCAAGAACCAGATCATTCAAACAGACGAATTGTTTGAGGGGTTCTCCATTCCTGGAAACCCGGGCTTCGAGCATGGTCCGATCTTCCAGGCTAAAATTGGCGCACTGAAGATCCTGTAGGGCCGCTTCCAACCTGTTACTCTCGACCCAGGTCAAAAAGCCCAAATGTCCTAAATTAATCCCGAGTAATGGAATCTGCCGCGGATAAACGCGTCGCGCCGCGGTGAGCATTGATCCGTCTCCACCCAGCACCATTACAAGATCGAGTTCATCCCATAATTGACCGGGAATACAACCGAATTCGGATAATTTTAATAAAGCCGCCGTTTCTTGTTCCAAAACCGGAAAGAAGTCATGATTCGAAAGTAACCGGACTAGGCGCGGGGTGAGTTCAAGCGCTTCCGGTTTTAGCGGGTTGGGAAGCACCAAGATTTTTTTCAAGCATCACACCAACCAATTGGAGATCGAGATTTTATTAAAGAATCCATTAAGTAAAGGAATGATTTTCGGGTAAAAAAGGGATTAATGCTCCACCGCAGTTGAAACCCGGAAATTCTTCATTATCCCCCTATATTTATTCCTTATAAATTTCATATTTCCTTCCGGTTCAAACCGGTAATCAGGAATCTTTACCACGAAAATTTGAAATGGAACATCACCGGAAATTTATAGATACTGATGGAAAATAAACGTCAAATTGGAACCATATAAAAAAAGTCCCTTCCGTAACTCTGCGGTAAGGGGACTGATAAAGGATGGATTGCTTTCAATTTCATAGCCCGAACTTTACTCCTAGTCCATAGAGCGCTTTTTCCGACCGGGTATTGTAGTCCAAAAACCAGGTTGTATTTCGGGTCTTCAGGTCCAGGGTCACATCCCATCCGGTAAAGTCCGGATTACCTGCGGCCTCCAGGGAAAGTCCGAAATGTTCCGGTCCCAGCCTTAAGCCTGCCTGCCAAACAGGATCACCGGAAAATTCCTGCGTATCAAAGAGATGGGAGTAAGGATAATATTTGGCAAAAAGACTGAGATAATCAACCGGCCGGGTTAGATCTCCCAATCCTACCATGACGGCATCCTGTTTATCGGGACCGATTCCTTTACCTGCAACCAATTCAAGGGAAAATGCATTCGCAGAATCCATCTTAAAGGAAAACCCGCCGGAATATAAGTCTTCCCCTAGATAACTTAAGTTGAGGTCGATTCCGGTACTGAGCGGAGCCGTTAATTCGAATCGACCAACAAAATCCTTTGCATCATGGCTTCCGATTCCGAGTGTCACAACCGATCGAGAACCTGTTTCGGGAAGATCTCCGACGTTTAGCTTTTCCATACCGCCTAATGAAGCCACTGGCATTAATCCACCCGTAGTTGCCAACGCCGACTGAAGGTTCAACGGGGTCGCGTTGACTGTGATGATCAGATCCCGGTGTTCCTGATGTTTTCCTCTTCCCAATCCCCAAATGGAACGGGTTTCAACTTCCCCGGTCTGCCGTACTACCGCGACAAACTGACGCTTACCCGGTACAGTCTTAACCTGTGAATCCAAACGATAGATTCGATCCTTGGATGCTTGGAATGAACTCTCAACAAGGTTAGCATGACTAAGTATATTTTGTTCAATGTCGATATCCGAGAGTACTTCACCATTCGTGTCATTGACGGTTAATGGAGTGATCCGGACCGTAAAATAACGCTCGATATCGAGGCCGGTATCGATATCACGCCGGCTCGAACGAAATTGCACCGTTTCCCCGGGTAACGTAATCAACCATGGTTGGCGGGAAACACTTTCCGAAAAACGTTCCGCCTTTGCCTCGGTGAGCATCCGGAGTGAACCGTCACTTGATAATTGATCCGGAGTGATAACCCAGGTGTTCCCCTCCTGGCGGGCCCGATCATATTCGGCGCTGAATAGATAATCAAAGGCGCTGGAGTTCTTGAGATCGGTAATCTGCAAATTATAGACCACAGCCAGTTGTCCTACGTTACCTTGAATCTGCCAAAGTTTCGCCAGGATCTGATGTAGCTGACCTGCCGGCGCCTTTACAAAGACCGCATCCCCCGCAGGATCATAGGTCAGATATGGAGCAAACTCCCCCAATTCTTCCCGGGCTTTGCGATCCAGAAAACCCACCAAGACACGGCGGGAATCGGCTGCGGCTAATACAGCCAAAGGAGATTCGACGCCGCTCACCAGATAATAATCATCCACCTTGGTGTATTTATAACCTGAAGGTTCCAAAAACGCTTGTAAAACCGCATCTATTGAACCTTCCTGAATTGTGGCCGGAACAGGACCGCCAAGCATGGGATCGACGATGATGGTCACCCCGTAACGGGCGCCGATCTCCCTCAACCCGTGTTGAAAATCGGAACTGCCCGCCGGATCGTCCGGTAATGCTCCGGCTACGGCTGGGACCAGTAACAATAAGAGCAACGCCGCCGCAAACAAAAGGAACCGACTTTGCAACCGTCGCTTATTCATTCCTTAACAACCTCACCCGTGAGGAACAGCAACAGTTCCATATCCCCTCGAAATTTAGACTTCTGTTTGAAAAGCCAGCCGATGATGGGGATATCC